>NZ_KQ970788.1:388858-569760 GCF_001579525.1 Streptococcus oralis
ACAAAAATTGCCTCAATTCTTAAAGAAGCGACCGATGGCCGCTTCCTAAGAAATGACTTTTATCCATTATTTTTCAGGAACTTTTACGCTTCCGTCAAGGATCTTAGCTTTTGCATCTTCAACAGCTTTTTTACCTTCTTCTGAAAGGTTTGTCACTGCTAGCTCAACCCCTTTATCTTTCAATGAGTAAACAATCACTTGTCCACCAGGGAATTCACCTTTTTCTGTTTTGTTGGCAATATCTTTTACAGTTGTACCAACTTGTTTCAATGTAGATACAAGAACGAAGTTAGATTCTTTACCATCTTTAGAAGTGTATTTACCTTCTGCCGCTTGGTCACGGTCTACACCGATAACCCAAACTTTTTCGTCTTCATTTTTGTTTTCATTCAATGATTTTGCTTCAGCAAAGACACCGGCACCTGTACCACCAGCTGCTTGGTAGACAACGTCTGCACCGGCAGCGTATTGAGCTGCTGCAATTGTTTTACCTTTGGCAGCATCACCAAATGAACCAGCGTAGTCAACTTGGACTTTGATAGATGGGTCTACTGACTCAACACCAGCTTTGAATCCAGCTGCAAAACGTGAAATAACTTCAGATTCGATACCACCTACAAAACCAACTTGTTTCGTTTTCGTAGTTTTCGCTGCTGCAACACCAGCAAGGTAAGCTGCTTCGTTATCCGCAAATCTTACGCTCGCAACATTATTTTGACCTTCAATCACATCATCAATCAAGACATAGTTCAGGTCAGAGTGGTCTTTTGCTGCTTCCTCAACTGCATTGTGAAGGGCAAAACCAACACCAAAGATCAGGTTGTAACTTCCAGCCGCTTGTTGCAAGTTGTTAGCATAGTCTGCTTCACTTGTTGATTGGAAGTAAGTGTAACCTTTATCTTTAGAAAGATTGTGTTCTTTACCCCAGTCTTGCAAACCTTCCCAAGCTGATTGGTTAAATGATTTATCATCAACACCACCAGTATCTGTTACGATTGCTGCTTTTGTCTTCATTTCTGATGAAGATGAAGCTGCGTTACGAGAAGAGCGGTTACCACATGCAGCAAGTCCAACTGCTGCTACTGCAACTAGACCAAGGCCTAGCCATTGTTTCTTGTTCATTACTGAACCTCCTAAATAAGATGTGCAACGATGTTGCAAGTATGGATTGGTTGGCCACAAGGACCGCATCACTCAGAGAGTGACTCAGACTAATTTAAGTCTGTAAATGAGTATGGAAGTAACTCCCCGACCGTCATCTCGACCGTCGATTTATCTTTAGCGACTAAGGTCACTTTTAGATCTTGTTCAAAAAATTCAACCATGACCTGGCGACAAGCACCACATGGCGAGATGGGTTTTTCAGTTTGTCCGTAAACAATTAATTCTGAAAATTCCCGTTGCCCCTCAGAAACTGCTTTAAAAATAGCAGTACGTTCTCCACAATTAGTCAAGGGATAGCTAGCATTCTCGATGTTCACACCCGTATAAATACTACCATTCTTGGCTACTAAAACAGCTCCGATGGGAAAGTGAGAATAGGGGACATAGGCTTGTTTGCTGGTTTCAATTGCTAGTTCAATCAACTCAGTAGTCGCCATCTGCCAATTCTCCTTTTAAAATCGCAACGCCAGCAGATGTTCCGATACGGGTAGCGCCTGCTTCCACAAAAGCGACAGCATCTGCATATGAACGAGCTCCACCAGCCGCCTTAACACCCATATCTGGCCCGACTGTTTTACGCATCAACTGAACATCCTCTATAGTGGCACCACCAGTTGAAAATCCAGTTGATGTTTTGACAAAGTCAGCGCCTGCTTTCTGGGATAATTGGCAAGCCACAACCTTTTCATCGTCTGTCAACAAGCAAGCTTCGATAATGACCTTAACCAGCTTGTCACCACTTGCTTCTACGACAGCACGGATGTCCGATTCAACCAAATCAAGATTACCTGATTTGAGGGCACCGACATTGATAACCATATCAATCTCATCTGCACCGTTTTGGACAGCTTCTTTTGTTTCAAAAGCTTTCACAGCTGAAGTTGTTGCTCCCAAAGGAAAACCTATTACTGTACAAACCTTTACATCTGAGCCTTCAAGCCCTGTTTTCGCATGTTTAACCCATGTGGGATTGACACAAACGCTGGCAAAGTCATACTCACGCGCTTCAGATAGCAAACGATCAATTTGTTCTTGACTTGCATCTTGCTTCAAAAGCGTATGATCGATATATTTATTTAACTTCATATTCGGATTCTCCCTGGTTTTATGAGATAATTTCTATAATTTCTCGTAAACTTTGCACTCCATCATTTATTTTAACATATTTTTGAAATTCTGTAACTAGTCCAGAAGAAATTTTTCCATTTGTATGAACTTTTGCAACAATTTCACCCTTTTGAACGGAATCTCCAACTTTCTTTTCAAAAACAATCCCTGTTTCATAGTCCAAGTCATCAGACTTGACTGCACGACCAGCTCCTAGTCTCATGGCATAGAGTCCAAATTCCATTGCAGGAAGAGCTGAAATAACACCCGTTTCTTGAGCAGGGATTTCCACCACATGGGCAACTTTGACGGGGCGATAGAGATCTTCTAAATCACCGCCTTGTGCTGCTACCATTTCTTCAAACTTAGCCAGTGCTTGACCATTTTCCAGGTGTTGACGGATTTCCTCGATCGTTTTTTCAACATCAGCCAAGCCAAGCATAATCTGAGCTAGCTCGCAGATAAAGTGACTAATATCTTCTCGGCCATTTCCTTTGAGAATCTCGATTGCCTCAAGGATTTCGAGACGATTGCCAATAGCTTTTCCCAAGGGTTGGCTCATATCAGTAATGACTGCTACTGTCTTTCGACCAACAGCCTTACCAAGATCCACCATGGTTTGAGCCAATTCACGCGCCTCACCAACCGTCTTCATGAAGGCACCCTCACCGACCGTTACGTCTAGCAAAATGGCATCCGCTCCTGCAGCAATTTTCTTGCTCATCACCGAACTCGCAATCAAAGGAATCGTGTCGACAGTTGCTGTCACATCACGGAGGGCATAGAGAAGTTTATCTGCTTTAACCAGCTGATCTGACTGCCCAATGACAGATACACCAATGTCCTGTACCTGACGAATGAAATCCTCTTGACTTCGTTCGACTTGATAGCCCTTAATGGACTCCAATTTATCAATTGTTCCACCAGTATGGCCGAGACCACGACCACTCATTTTAGCAACGGGCACACCGAAACTCGCAACAAGTGGAGCCAAGATTAAGGTCACCTTATCACCTACACCACCAGTCGAATGCTTGTCAACTTTAACCCCCTCAATAGCTGACAAATCAAACTCCTGACCTGTCTTGACCATATTCATCGTCAGATCAGAAATCTCACGTGTGGTCATTCCTTTAAAATAAACAGCCATAGCAAAAGCAGACATTTGATAATCTGGAACAGTCCCAGCCACATAGCCTTCTACCAACCATTTGATTTCAGCCGTAGTCAGTTCTTGACCATCTCGTTTCTTATGGATTAAATCAACTGCTCTCATTCTTTCACACTTCTAAGGATATAGTATCCCTTATCTTTCTTTACGATTTCACAATTTCCAAAAACGTCTTCCATCTTGGACTTGGCACTTGGAGCTCCTTGTTTTTTCTGAATGACGATGGTTAAATCTCCTCCGTCTTTCAAGAAATCTCTGCTTTTTTCGATAATCTCATGAACAACCTGTTTGCCCGCTCGGATGGGCGGATTGGAAATAACATGGTCAAATTCCCCTTCAACTTGTTCATAGACATTGGATTGGAAAATCGTCGCTTCAACCTTATTTCGTTCAGCATTTTGTCGCGCTAAGTCCAAGGCACGATTATTGATATCTACCATGGTTGCCTGAACTCCATAAGCCTTCGCCAATGACAAGCCCAATGGCCCATAACCACAACCCACATCAAGGACCGTCTCTCCTTCATTTACCTCTAGACACTTGAGCAAGAGCTGACTCCCAAAATCAACCATTTTCTTGCTAAAAACACCCGCATCCGTCAAAAAGGTCATGTTTTCTCCCAACAACTCCACTCTCAACTCATGAATGTCGTGAGCAGCATCAGGATTTTCTGCATAATACATTTTACTCATAAAACTATTTTACCATAATTTGGCTTGAATTGTAAATCGTTTACAAAGTGATGATCAAATGAAAAAGACTGAAGAATCCTAGCCAAAAAACCTTTTCTTCAATCTCTTTCAATTATTAGAAATACATTACAATCTATCGGGAACTACAAATTATCATAGTCAGGAAAAAACAGATCGTCTACAATCAGGCGCATTTTTATTACTATTTCTTAACCTTAAAATACTTTATTATCAACAGGATTCCCAACAAGATGTTTAGATAAAAGCCCAGCTGATAAGTTTGTGTCAGGATTTCCAAACTTGTCCAAAGGCGTATCAAATCTTCTAGTGACATACGGAATAGATATCCTTCTGTAGCAATCCACAAAATCAAAAATAGATAACTACCAGCAGCAAGCCATTTTGTCCACTGCTTTTTTACTAGCCAAGTAATCAAGAGTGAACAGATAAAGATAACTGTTACAAGGAGATGATCCATTAAGAAGGTAAAACCATAATAGGTTTCTACAAAGCGTCTACCATTATCCGCATTCGCTCCCCTTATAAAAGGTAAGGCAAAACTTAAAATAAAACAGAGTTCCAATATATAACTTTTTAAGATTTTCATGACACACCTCCTATAAGTTGTGAACCACAAAGCCCACTTTCAATAACTGATAAGTCTTCAGAAACCATTCTCTATCTCATCATTAAATTATTCAACCTCCATCTACCTCTATTATACGATATTGACTTACTACCATCAAGAAACCGCTTTATCTTTTTAGCTTTTTATGGTATGATAAACAAAATATCTAGGGGAAAACAAATGACCAACGAATTTTTACATTTTGAAAAAATCAGTCGCCAGACTTGGCAATCATTGCATCGCAAAACAACCCCTCCCTTGACAGAGGAAGAGTTAGAATCCATCAAGAGTTTCAATGACCAGATTAGTCTGCAGGACGTAACAGACGTCTATCTTCCCCTTGTCCATCTTATCCATATTTACAAGCGCACTAAGGATGATTTGGCATTTTCAAAAGGAATTTTTCTTCAACGCGAAAGTAAATCTCAGCCTTTTATCATTGGGGTTTCTGGAAGCGTTGCTGTGGGGAAATCTACTACTAGTCGCTTGATTCAGATTCTACTATCACGCACTCTCCCAGATGCTACTGTAGAATTGGTGACAACTGACGGTTTTCTCTATCCCAATCAAACCTTGATAGACCAAGATATCTTAAATCGCAAAGGTTTTCCTGAAAGTTATGATATGGAAACCTTGCTGAATTTTCTTGACCGCCTAAAGAATGGGCAAGATGTCGATATTCCTGTCTATTCTCATGAAGTGTATGACATTGTTCCTGGAGAGAAACAACGTGTCAAAGCTGCTGATTTTGTCATTGTCGAGGGGATTAATGTCTTTCAAAACCCTCAAAATGAGCGCCTTTACATCACTGATTTCTTTGATTTCTCCATCTATGTGGATGCTGCTGTCGAGGACATTGAAAGCTGGTATCTGGATCGTTTCTTAAAGCTGCTCAGCTTTGCCCAAAATGACCACAACAGCTACTACCACCGCTTTACGCAAATGCCAATTGGAGAAGTTGAAGCCTTTGCACACCAGGTTTGGACCAGCATTAATCTCACAAATCTACAAAACTATATCGAACCGACAAGGAATCGCGCCGAGGTCATTCTCCACAAGACTAAAAACCATGAAATCGATGAAATTTACCTAAAAAAATAATTTCCCCTTGTCAAAACCTAAGTTTTCATATATAATGGTATAGTTAGTAAATATGGAGGTAAGAATATTGGCAAACATTAAATCAGCTATCAAACGCGCTGAATTGAACGTTAAACAAAACGAAAAAAACTCAGCTCAAAAATCAGCTATGCGTACTGCTATCAAAGCTTTCGAAGCAAACCCTTCTGAAGAACTTTTCCGTGCTGCTAGCTCAGCTATCGACAAAGCAGAAACTAAAGGTTTGATTCATAAAAACAAAGCAAGCCGCGATAAAGCTCGTCTTTCAGCTAAACTTGCTAAATAAGAAACAGTCCATAGAGGCTGTTTTTTTGTCCTCTAATCAGAAAAGGTAGAAAATGAAAATCGCAATCATAGGATATTCTGGAGCAGGCAAGTCAACTCTAGCTGAAAAGTTTTCAAACTACTACTCCATCCCCAAACTGCATATGGACACACTCCAATTTCAACCTGGTTGGCAAGACAGTGACCGCGAATGGATGTTGGGCGAGATGAAAAACTTTCTCACAAAGCATAAAGCTTGGGTTATCGATGGCAACTACTCTTGGTACTATTACGAGGAAAGAATGCAAGAAGCTGACCAAATCATCTTTCTCAACTTTTCACCATGGACTTGTCTCTTTCGAGCCTTTAAACGGTATCTCACATACCGAGGAAAGGTCAGAGAAAGTATGGCAGCAGGCTGCCCTGAACGCTTTGACTGGAACTTTATCAGATGGATTCTCTGGGATGGGCGGACAAAGAATGCTAAAGAACGTTATCAACGGGTTCAAGAAAACTACCCAGAGAAAGTAATTGTCCTCAGGTCACAAAAGGAGATGGACCACCTCTTAGAAAAGCTCACACATAACAAGAAAAACCAACGTACCTAACGTTGGTTTTTTGCTTTTACCCAATCACACTTCCGTTTGGTACAGCTGGATCAACTGTGAGAAGGGTTAATTTGCCATCATGTTCAGCTGAGAGGATCATACCTTGGCTGACATATTTTTTCATCATCTTACGTGGTTTGAGGTTGGCAACGATTTGGACTTTCTTGCCGACCAATTCTTGCTCATTTGGATAGTATTTCGCAATTCCTGAGAGGATTTGACGGTCTTCGCCATCACCAGCATCTAGGCGGAATTTGAGCAACTTATCAGAACCTTCCACTTTAGACACTTCTTTGACTTCTGCGACACGGATTTCGACCTTGTCAAAGTCTTCGAACTTGATTTCATCCTTGTTTAGTTTGAGTTCAACTTCATCTGGATTCCATTCTTTTTCGACTGCTGGTTTGTTACCTTCCATTTGTTCTTTGATATAGGCAATCTCTTCTTCCATGTCGAGACGTGGGAAGATTGGTGTTCCTTTGGCAACAACAGTCACACCTGCAGGGAAATCAGCCAAGCTCAAGTTTTCTAGGCTAGAAACTTCTGCTAGACCAAGTTGTGCCAATACAGCGCGACTAGTTTCCATCATAAATGGCTCAATCATGTGAGCTACGACACGAAGGCTGGCTGCCAAGTGGCTCATGACGCTTGCCAATTGGTCGCGAAGAGCTTCATCCTTAGCCAAGACCCATGGAGCTGTCTCATCGATGTATTTGTTTGTACGAGAGATAAGAGTCCATACTGCTTCTAGGGCACGTGGGTAATCAACGGCTTCCATGTGTGTATGGAAGTCAGAGATAGATTGCTCTGCTACTTGAGCAAGAGCATTGTCAAATTCAGTCACACCCTCTACATAGGCAGGGATTTGCCCATCAAAGTACTTGTTAATCATTGAAACCGTACGGTTGAGGAGGTTTCCGAGGTCGTTTGCCAATTCATAGTTGATACGACCTACATAGTCCTCTGGAGTGAAGGTTCCGTCTGAACCAACTGGAAGGCTACGCATGAGGTAGTAACGAAGTGGATCGAGTCCAAAACGCTCTATCAACATTTCAGGATAGACAACGTTCCCTTTAGACTTAGACATCTTGCCGTCTTTCATGACAAACCAACCATGACCAATCAAACGTTCTGGCAACTTGATATCCAACATCATAAGAAGGATTGGCCAGTAGATTGAGTGGAAACGAAGGATGTCCTTTCCTACCATATGGAAGACTGTTCCATTCCAGAACTTATCAAAGTTTTCATGATCTTCTTGATCGTAGCCAAGAGCTGTCACGTAGTTGAGCAGAGCATCAAACCAAACGTATACAACGTGTTTTGGATTTGACGGGACAGGTACACCCCAGGTAAAGGTTGTACGAGATACTGCTAAGTCTTCCAAACCTGGCTCGATGAAGTTACGCAACATTTCATTGAGACGACCATCTGGAGTGATGAAGTCAGGGTGAGATTTGAAAAATTCTACCAAACGGTCTTGGTATTTGCTGAGACGAAGGAAGTAAGACTCTTCAGAAACCCACTCCACTTCGTGACCTGATGGAGCTATACCGCCCGTCACATTTCCAGCTTCGTCACGGAAAACTTCCGCAAGCTGGCTTTCAGTAAAGAATTCCTCATCTGAAACTGAATACCAGCCAGAGTATTCACCCAAGTAAATATCATCTTGAGCAAGCAAGCGTTCAAAGACCTGAGCTACAACTTTTTCATGGTAGTCATCAGTTGTACGGATAAATTTATCGTATGAGATATCGAGTAATTTCCAGAGTTCTTTGACGCCAACCGCCATCCCATCAACATAGGCTTGTGGTGTGATGCCAGCTTCTTCCGCTTTTTGCTGGATTTTCTGACCATGCTCGTCAAGACCTGTCAGATAAAAGACATCGTAGCCCATGAGGCGTTTGTAACGAGCTAGGACATCACAAGCGATGGTTGTGTAGGCAGAACCGATATGAAGTTTACCAGATGGATAGTAAATCGGTGTTGTAATATAAAAATTCTTTTCAGACATAATTTTTCCTTTCCAGGCAAATGAAACCTGTTTTTCTAACACTTCATTATATCATATTTTTAGTGATTTTCGATAGGAAAATCCATACAAAAACAAGACAGACAACTGTCCATCTTGTTTTTTCTGTTCTAT
This sequence comes from Streptococcus oralis, assembly GCF_001579525.1. Lineage (GTDB taxonomy): Bacteria > Bacillota > Bacilli > Lactobacillales > Streptococcaceae > Streptococcus > Streptococcus oralis_M. The sequence goes on from NZ_KQ970788.1 coordinate 397,758, forward strand.
ATCTTATTCATAGCGAAGGGCTTCGATTGGATCAAGCTTAGACGCTTTATTGGCTGGCAAGACTCCAAAAATCATACCAACGCTGGCTGACACAGCCAAGCTAAAGAGAGCGATTGGGAGGGAAACCCCAACTTCAATACCTGCAATCATGTTTTGAAGCAATACTCCAGCTAACATCGTCATTCCAGCAGCAATCCCAAGACCGATGACACCACCTAGCAAGGTTAAGATCATGGATTCAATCAAAAACTGTACCAAGATATTAGCCCGAGTAGCTCCGAGAGCTTTCCGCAGACCAATCTCCCGCGTGCGTTCTGTCACCGAAACCAGCATGATATTCATAACACCAGTTCCCCCGACAAAGAGAGAGATTCCTGCGATGGCACTGATAATGGTGGTCATAAAACCAAATAGTTGTTGTACCTCTTGGAAGGCGGCAGTTGCATCCGCAACTTGGTACTCCCCTTGCTGAAGACCTGCAATCTCAGTCAGTTTTCGAGCCAACTCTGGACCCAAGGTCTGCGTTAGACTAGTATCATTGACACGAAAGACGATATTCGAGATTTCATCAGTATTAAAATTAGCTGCGAGAGAGATATTGGTCGTAATTGGAAGACCACCAATCCCAAAGGCTTTAGCAGTTTTAGCTTCATTGCTAGTATAAACGCCAATCACACGGTAACTAAATTCATTGACAGAGATGATTTGATTAACCGCAGCTTCTGGACTATCAAACAAACTCTTGGCTAGTTCTTCGTCCAGCAAAATCACACTGGCAAATTCCTTGTAGTCTTGCGGTCTTAGACTTCTACCCGCAACGATTTCATTTTCAACTGCGTTCATGTAGGTGCTATTTCCGCCTGTCAGAGTTGCTCGTTCAACCTTCTTATCCTTATAAGATAGAGTAACGTTGGTCGAGTTGGTGACATAGTAACTGTCTACTCCTTTAAGTTTGGCAGCTTCCTTGACCCAGGATTCTAGTGGTTTTGGTGGTTCAACATGAACATCCTCTTCTTTCCCACTGACTGTCAAAGCGGATTGTTTCTGCGTAAAGGAACCGTCCTTGCTTTTGATAGGAGAGAAAAAGACATGGATATCCTTCTGTGATTTGGTCATGTTTTTATTGACCTGACGAGACATGGAGTCTCCCAGTGCCATGATGACGACGACAGACGAAACTCCGATGATAATCCCAATCATGGTGAGGAAGGAACGCATCTTGTGGGCCATGATGGATGAAAAGGCAAATTTCAGATTCTGCATCTTAGTTTTCCTCCTTTTCTACTGGCGCGCTGTCTGATGAGATAACACCATCACGAATGACAATCTGGCGTTTGGCATAGGCCGCAATCTCAGGTTCATGCGTGACCATGATAATGGTCTTCCCTTCCTTGTTTAACTCCACCAACAGTTGCATGATTTGATTCCCCGTCTTAGTATCCAAAGCTCCTGTGGGTTCGTCTGCTAGGATAATAGAGGGATTATTTACCAAGGCACGCGCAATCGCTACACGTTGCTTTTGACCACCTGATAACTCAGAAGGCAAATGATGACTGCGCTCCGTCAGCTCAACCTTTTCCAGAAATTCCTCCGCCAATTTCCGACGCTTTGAAGCCGAAACACCAGCGTAAATCAAGGGCAATTCGACATTTTGAAGCGCATTGAGCTTGGACAAGAGAAAGAACTGCTGAAAGACAAAGCCGATTTGCTGGTTGCGGACCTTGGCCAGTTGTTTCTCTCCAAGGCCTGCAACTTCTTGCCCTTCAAGGTAGTACTCTCCACTGGTTGGTGTATCCAACATTCCGATGGTATTCATCAACGTAGACTTACCAGAACCAGAAGGTCCCATAATGGCAACAAACTCACCTTCATGAACTTCTAGATTGATATTTTTAAGGACCTGCAGTTCTTGATCACCATTTCGATAACTCCTGCAGATATTTTTGAGACTAATTAGTTTCTTCATCAGCCTTCACCTCTTTTCCTTCTTCCAAGGAAGATGTTGGATTACTGATGACCTTGGCACCGTCTGTCAAACCTGAAGTAATTTCTTGGTTGTCTGCGTCCGCATTCCCCAAAGTAACTTCTACCTTCTTCGCTTTTTTCTGGTCGTCAACGATCCAGACATAGTTTTTGTCATTTTCGGTAACAACACTTGTCAAAGGAACAAGGATGGCCTTACTCTTATTTTTGACTTCCACACTGACAGAGAAGCCTTGTTTCAACTCACCGATATCGCTAGTCACATCAACAGTATAAGGGTACTTAGATCCAGTATTTCCTCCAAGGGCTGCATTCGCTGCTTCTCCATTGTTTTTAGGATAATCAGAAATATAGCTGATTTTTCCTGTCCAGCTCTTATCTTGGTAAACCTTCGAAGTAAAGGTAACTTCTTGGCCTACAGAAAGGTTAGCAAGGTTGTATTCAGACAACTCCCCTTTGACCTGCAAGTTTTCATTACTTACAACATGAACTACCACTTGGCTGTTACCCGTTGGCGATTTGGAAACATTACGATTAACTTCAACTACAGTCCCTTCAAGTGTACTGAGGACAGTTGCAGCATCTAGCTGTGCTTGAGCCTTGTTGAGCTGAGCCACAGCATCTGCACGGTTATCCTTGGCATCACTTATTTGAGAATCAATAGAAGATACGGAAGAAGTCGCTGCTTGCGCTTGTTCTGGGAGTCCAGCTTCTGTTGGAACCTGTGGAGAAGCTGGTGTAGCTGATGCATTTTCACGAGCCTTGTTTAACTCCTCGATATGACGGTCTGCCTTTGCAACTGCACGATCAGCCGCATCATAGGCAGCTTGAGCATCTGCACTGCTGTATTTGACCAAAGCTTGCCCTTCTTCGACCTTGTCCCCGACTGAAACGAGAATTTCATCTAAATCTCCCTTACTAGCATCAAAATAAACGTATTGTTCATTTTTTGCTGTAACCGTACCTGATAAGAGAACCGATGAAGCAACAGAACCTTCCTTAGCAGTAACGATATGAGAGGTTTCCTCCTTGACTGCTGACTGGGAAGGTTGTCTAAAAATCAAAATCCCCGCAGCACCGATAACAATAGCACTGGCAACACCAATCGCTGTGTATAATTGCCATTTTTTTGCCTTCTTATTTCTTTTCATTTTTAAGCTCCTTTATTCTTTTGCCTTACAAAAACCATTATATCAGAAATACCAAGCCCAAACAATGATAGTTCAGATGGAAATAATGACAATTCAGGATCATTATTTCGTTCGGTATTCGTTTGTTGGATTATTGTGCTAGATATATAATACAATATCTTTTTGAATTTGGCAAGCGTTTTTATAATTTTTTTATCGTAGCAGATTTTTGCATTCAAAAAATAAAAACGATAGAATATGACTATCAAAGCTATAAGGAGTTTTCTATGAGAGAATATGATATCATCGCTATCGGTGGAGGAAGCGGCGGCATTGCCACTATGAACCGAGCTGGCGAACACGGTGCTAAAGCTGCTGTTATCGAAGAGAAAAAATTAGGTGGAACCTGTGTCAATGTCGGCTGTGTTCCTAAGAAAATCATGTGGTATGGAGCGCAAATTGCTGAAAGCTTCCACCACTACGGCCCTGACTATGGTTTTACAAGTTCAGATGTTCAATTTGATTTCGCAAAACTTCGTCAAAATCGTGAAGCCTACATCGATCGTGCCCGCTCATCTTATGATGGAAGTTTCAAGCGCAACGGTGTTGATTTGATTGAAGGTCGTGCTCATTTCGTTGATTCCCACACAATCAGTGTTAATGGCGAATTGATTCGTGCCAAACATATCGTGATTGCAACTGGCGCTCGTCCAAGCATCCCAACTATCCCTGGAGCTGAACTCGGTGGTAGCTCAGACGATGTCTTTGCTTGGGAGCAACTTCCTGAATCCGTTGCGATTCTTGGAGCTGGCTATATCGCCGTTGAATTAGCAGGTGTTCTCCACGCGCTAGGAGTAAAAACGGATTTGTTTGTCCGTCGCGATCGTCCCTTGCGCACTTTTGACAGCTACATCGTTGAAGGACTTGTCAACGAAATGGAAAAAACAGGTCTACCTTTGCACACACATAAGGTACCCGTCAAGCTCGAAGAAACGGAGCAAGGTATTACCATTCATTTCGAAGATGGTTCTAGTCACACTGCCAGCCAAGTTATCTGGGCTACTGGTCGCCGTCCAAATGTAGACGGTCTGGAGTTAGAAAAGGCTGGCGTCACACTCAACCAACGTGGATTTATCCAAGTGGATGAGTATCAAAATACAGTTATAGATGGCATCTACGCCCTTGGAGACGTTACTGGTGAGAAGGAACTGACCCCAGTAGCCATCAAGGCAGGACGCACCCTATCTGAACGCATCTTCAACGGGAAAACAAATGCTAAGATGGACTACACGACTATCCCTACTGTTGTCTTCTCCCACCCAGCAATCGGAACAGTCGGTTTAACTGAAGATCAAGCTATCAAAGAATACGGCCAAGATAACATCAAAGTCTACAAGTCAAGCTTTGCATCTATGTACTCAGCCGTTACAAGCCATCGTCAAGAGTCTCGCTTCAAACTCATCACCGCCGGTGCTAACGAAAAAGTTGTTGGACTTCACGGACTTGGTTACGGAGTGGATGAGATGATTCAAGGATTCGCTGTTGCTATTAAGATGGGAGCAACCAAGGCGGACTTTGATGCTACAGTAGCTATCCATCCAACCGCTTCAGAAGAATTTGTAACCATGCGCTAATTATCGCAAGAGACCTCTTGAGGTCTCTTTTTACTTGTAAAATCGGCCGTTACAAAATTGTTATCTTGATTTCAAAAATAGGTTGACTTTTCTTTCTGAGTTAGTATAATAGTTACTATAATTTTGAAAAGAGGTTAACAGTTTTGAAAAAAGCTCATATATATGCTATCCCTGCTATCGGTGCAGCTCTCATCGCCGTATTGGCACAAATCAGTCTCCCTATCGGTCCTGTACCTTTCACTTTGCAAAACTTTGCGATTGGTCTGATTGCTACTGTTTTTAGACCCAGAGAAGCTGTTCTATCTGTAGCTCTCTATCTCTTGCTGGGTGCCATTGGTTTACCTGTTTTTGCAGGGGGAGGAGCTGGATTTCACGTTTTAGTCGGTCCAAGTTCAGGTTATCTTTGGTTCGACCTTGTCTATGCTGGACTTACATCTTATCTCATCCATCAAAACAGTGGCTACATTCGCATTTTCCTAGCCAACCTCTTGGGTGACTCCCTCGTCTTTGTCGGGGGAATTCTCAGCCTCCACTTCCTTGCTGGGATGCCATTTGATCAGGCACTTGCAGTTGGTGTCCTTCCCTTTATCCTCCCTGATCTTGGTAAGATTATTGCCATTAGTTTCATTAGTCGTCCCCTACTCAAACGATTGAAAAGCCTTCCATATTTTTCAAGATAAAAGAATAGTCTAGAACCATTGTTCTGGACTATTTCCTTTCTAAGAATCAACTGTACACTATTTAGCTACTTGACTATTCTTATACCAGTATGAATATTAATCGTTTTATTCTTCAAATTACAGCTATTCATGATATGCAAAGTAGAAAAGTATTCTAATTGATTCAAACCAAATAAGCTTCCATTGATTTTGGAAGTTTAACAATTGTATACTTTTCAGAAAACGTATTTTCACTGAGATAGCTATATTTTATAAATTATTTGTGATACAATAGAGCTACCTAAAAGATTCAGAAAATTTAATGTTCATTGATTGTTTATATTAACTTGAACATTCTGATTTTTCTTCATTCAAAAATAACTGTAAATAATTATAAGTAGAAAGGTAATTCTATGGCAAAGAATACTCGTGAGCTAATCATTGGGGCTCTCATCACACTAGCTAAGAAAAATCCTCAGCGTAGTTCCTTTACAATGACTGAAATTGCTGCTGAAGCTGGTATTTCACGACAAGCGATTTATCAAAAGCATTTTAACAACTTTGAAGATATTATCGAATACATTCACGAAGAGACCAATCAACACATTTTTAACGTCTTTAATAAGTACTGCCCTAGCAATGATGGAGATCCTATCAGCTTTTTAGCAGACCATATACTTCCGCTCATATACGAAAAAAGGGAAATTGTTAACACCTTGTATACCACACAAGTCGACCCATGTTGGAAGGAATTTCTGCGTGGAACATACTCAGGATGGGTACTAAAGAATGTCAATTACCAACTGAAATATAATTTTAATAAAGAGGACATCGCTTATATCATTACGACCATGGCAATCTCTTTCATTGAAGTCTGGATTCGTAAGGATGATCCAACACCACCTGAAGAGTATAGAGAGACTTTTATTCAATTGTCTAAAACTTCTCTGTGTGACTATATTGTGTCCTAAAAAAAGAATCTTGAGTTGCACTCAAGATTCTTTTTATTGTTGCCCTTTAAAGGCATCGACCATTACCTGAAATTCTTCATTGGAAAGCGTGATTCCTTTGCCCATTTTGGTATGGTCTGGGCTCCAAGCGCGAATGTCAAACTTTGCAGGGGCACCATTAAAGCTAACGCGATTTAGTTCTTTTGTCCATCCTTTGTCATTTTCAGACAAGGTGAGCAAGTGTTCTTCGATTTCAAATGTAAATTCTGCCATTTTAACTCCTTTATGTGATATGCTTTCTATAGTCTATTCGTAAAAACCTTGTGGATTTTAGGAAATTTTTATATAATATGGATAGATAAGAAGGGAGGATTCTATGAGACAGACATTCAAACTAGTTCTAGATAAACTACATGGTTTTCTCAATGGGAATGATAATCATCCTCAAATCAAGGACAACTCCCTCACTACTATGATTGAACAAGCCATCCAGAAAAAGACGGCTGTTCATGTTATACTTGCTGAGACAAGTTTTACGGGTGATATTGTCAAACACGATGCTATTCGCCAACAAATTATCGTCAAAAATTTTTCAAAAAACGTAACCCGAATCATTCGTATCAGTGATATTAAACGACTTCGTTTTGTTCCCTCAACCGTACAAAAAGCTCAGAAAAGTCTATTTAAGAAAGAGTGAGATGTTCTTTGCACCCCACTCTTTTTCTTAACGGATTTGTTCAAAATGAAGGTGAACTGCGATATGGTCGCCATAACCACTTCTCTCCAAATCGCGTTGCAAGCGATAAGAGATATAGTGTTCTGCAATGGTAATGTAGCCAGCTCCAAGTAAGCGGTGCTCGACCATTGATTGGATCATGCTGATAGTAGCACGTTCTACTTTTGCTTCTTCCAAGTCCAAAACGACTTTTTTAGTAACTTGCGCTAGGTTTTGACGCAGGTCATCGGTCAAAACATAAACTGTTTGAGCTGCTTTTAGGACAGCTTGGTAAATTTTATCTGGATCAAATTCAGCAATTTCTCCATTACGTTTGATTACTTGCATAAGGTTCTCCTTTATTCTTTGTTTTCTTTGATTTCAGCCAGCATCTTTTCTTCTTCGGCTGTCAGTTGATAGTTTTTTAGCAGGTCAGGTCTACGCTCATAGGTTTTCTTTAGGCTCTCATACAGTCGCCACTGGCGAATCTTTTCATGGTGTCCACTCATGAGCACATCTGGCACGACCATGCCTCGATAGTCATAAGGGCGAGTGTACTGAGGATATTCAAGAAGTCCCGAAGAGAAGCTATCATCCTGGTGACTAGACTCCTTACCAATCACTTCTGGAATCAAGCGCACGGTCGCATCAATCATAGTCATGGCTGCCAATTCACCACCAGTCAAGACATAGTCTCCTAGGGAAATTTCATCGGTTACCAAGGTCTTGATGCGCTCGTCATACCCTTCATAGTGACCACAGATAAAGATCAGTTCCTCTTCCTGGGCCAAATCTTCAGCGTAAGCTTGATCGAACTGTTTTCCAGCAGGATCAAGAAGAATGACACGGGGATTTTTCTTTTCAATAGCATCAAAGGCATCGAAAATGGGTTGAGCTCGGAGCAACATCCCCTGACCGCCTCCGTAAGGTTCATCGTCAACATGACGGGCCTTTTCAGCATATTCTCTGAAATTATGGTACTGAATCTCCAAGAGCCCTTTTTCTCGAGCCTTCCCAACAATCGAGTGTTCCAGCGGAGAAAACATCTCAGGAAAGAGGGTTAAAATATCAATCTTCATCGTCTAATCCTTCTAAGATTTCCACTTCGACCCGCTTGTTTGGAATATCAACATTGAGAACTACTGGCGGAATATAAGGTAAAAGCAAATCACGCTTACCTTTTCGTTTGACCACCCAGACATCGTTGGCACCTGGTTGTAGGATTTCCTTGATAGTTCCTATCAAGTTATCTCCCTCGTAAACTTCCAAACCGATAATCTCGTGATAATAGAATTCTCCATCATCTAAATCGTTTAAATCTTCCTCAGCGACCTTGAGACTGTAACCCTTGTACTTTTCAATCGCATTGATATGGTACATATCTTTGAATTTGATAATGTCAAAATTCTTATGCTTACGGTGGCTAGCGATGGTCACTGTTTGGACAAACTGATCTTTTTCATCAAATAAAGCCAGCTCTGCTCCCTTTTTAAACCGTTCTTCAGCAAAATCCGTCACAGACAAGACTCGCATCTCACCCTGCAAACCCTGCGTATTGACGATTTTCCCAACATTAAAGTAGTTCATCTTGTCTCCTGTATTTGTTTCTATCCTTTATTTTATCACGTTCTAGGGATTTTCACAAGTTGGATAGATCCTATCTTACAAGGCTACTACTTCTTCAAAAAATTCACCAACTATCTGATTAAACTCTTTAGGATGGTCATTCATCGGTTGGTGTTTGCTGTCTGAAATCGTTACTTGACGCGCATTGGGATTTAGAGCAATGATACCATCATAGATTATTTTTAGGTGTTTGGGAAAATCATTTTCTCCTCTTACTAATAGCATGGGAGGATTTCCTTCATATCCTTCTATCTCATGGACTGCCAAGAAACCTGTGATTCCAAGGTTCAAGAAAACATCTCGCCCAGTTTCTATAATGGCAGTCTTGACTAATTCTCTTGTGATAGGATTATCTGTACACATTTTTGAGTTTTTATCTGCAATCACCTTCCAAGGAATCGTTTTATACATAAGAGAACTATATTTGATTCGACCTCTTTCTTTATCTGATAGGTAACGATGCTGTCCCCAACTATCTATCATGACCAAGGCTAGAACTCTTTCTGGATGGCGATAGGTGTACTCTTGAAGTGGATTTCCTCCCCAAGAATGACCAACCAATATCACCTTATCTAGCTGGAAATAGGACAAAATAGCATCTACATCTTGAACAGCGCCTTCCAAGTCGGGTAGGCCAACTTTCATAGGTGATTCACCCTGCCCTCTAACATTGACAAAATAGAGGTCAAATCCTTCAAAGGCATCATACTGGTGGGCCCACATCTGACTACGTCCACAAGCTCCATGATAGAAAATAATGTGGCCTTTACTTGCGTTTCCAGGACGATGATAAACAACCAAATCACAATCTACGACTGCTATAAGGTGACGTTCCAACACCTCGGGTTCTCTGTTATAAAAAGCAATAGCTTCAGCAATATCATTTGGCTTCATTTCTACACTCCCTCCTCTTTATCCTGATATCATTCTTTTTATCTATTTTATCATGCTATATTAAAATCATGGTTTTCTAAACTTGATTTTATTAAAAATTTTGAATCTTCTGCATCATTTGGATAAAGAAAAAGACTGCTAAGCAATCTTTACTTTTTTCTCATCAGATTCATGCCTAAAATTCCAGCAATAATCAGAGCAGCCCCTATCACATGGTAACTATAAATTGGTTCGTGGAGGATAAGAGCCCCAGCTAGAATAGTCAAAACTGTTCCAAGATTACCAAAGACACTGACGGTTGATGCTCCAAGTCGAACAATAGCATAGATAGAGAGACTACCAGTCACGATAGAGGCTAGAATTCCCAAATAGAGGATGGAAAGCAGATAGGGTAGCTGTCCAAGCGGCTCTACATAGGCTAATATGTTGCCATCTAGATAGTGCAAGGTCAGGCTTAGCATATTAAAGGTGACGAAGCCAACAAATATCACGACAGCTGTCATATCCATGGCCCGATAGTGGCCTCCTTTAGCCTTGCTGAGAATATTGTTTATCGCATTGGCGAGAACAGATCCCAACATCAAGAGAAAGCCCAAGCTAGCAGTCTCAGTGCTAAAGTTTGCTCCTTTGCTAAGGAAAATGAAAACTACTCCTGCTACGGATAAAATTAAAAAGAACTTTTGAAGCAAGCTTGTCTTTTCCTTGAGAAAGACTGATGCTAAAAGGAGAGTAAAAATCGGGACAAGCGCTTGTAAAATTCCCGCTTCAGAAGACGATATATACTGTAGAGCAAAGGATTGGAAAATAAAAAAGAGGAGTGGATAGAAAAGGCTCATAGGGAGAATAGAAAGGATATCTTTTCTACTTAAACTTACTTTGATAAGTTTGGTTTGATGAAGGACGACCAATACCAAAGCTGCGATTGTATAGCGATGCGCTAAGTTGGTGAGAGGACTGGCATAGCTCAAAGCAATCTTTGTAAATAAAAAAGAAAATCCAATGATGGCTGAAAAAGATAAAGCTGCTAGGTATGCTTTTGTTTTCTCGTTCATAGATTGTTACTCCCTTTAAAAATAGCTATTCTCAAGATAGATCGACTAGAATTCTTTGAGACTGTCTTTCCATTTTAGCATAGTAAAATCCTAGATGCTATTTCTAGGATTGGTATTTTATGCCTTCTTTCACCGTTTATCTATTACATTAGCTAAAAAGGATTCAGCCAGTCTGATCTGCTTTTCTCGTTCTTTTCTCACAAGTTCTAGCTTGTCTGCCTCTTGGAGATTCCTTACTTTGATAGCATAATCCGCGGAAACGATGGCGTGTCCTCTCATATGGGCTGTTGAAATAGCCTGTACAAAGACTCTGGCAGCGTACTTAGCGATTTGATTTTGGGCATTTTTAGAGAGGAGATTTGCTGCGAAACCTGCTTTTCTCAACTCATGAGGTGAGAACTCATTTCTCAATCGTGCATCAAAAGCCTCATAAGCTTGCCGAATTATTTTATTTTTCTCACCTTCATCACCGATATCAATTAAAGATAAGAAATCTCGCGAGTTCTCTAATGCCCATCGAGCTAGTTCTTTCTGAGGAAGTCTATCCAGTATTTGTTCTAGTTCCAATCTTTTCTCAGAGTCGTCCCAAATGGCAACTTTGTAAGGACTGGGTAGGTGATTCATTTTAGTCTTATAGGCAGTTCGTTCAAACTCATTCCATGCATAATCCTCTGGTCTCATTGCTTTCTCATTCTTTCTTACTAGCTAGCGTAAGCTAGGAGACACCTTTCATATTAGTGAAAAGAGATTACTCCTAGTTCTCTTAGAAGTTATCCAAAAATTCTTCCAAATCCCGTTCATGTTGGTACTTAATGGCAGCCTTCTTATCTTTGTCAAAGATGGTTTTGGTTAGGTCAATGTCGTTGATGGCCGCAATTGCGACAGTGTAGTGAATAATATCTGCCAGTTCTTTGGCTAGTTCCTCATTTGAGTCATGGACACCCTCTTTTCGACCAGAGCGCCCATTCAAGACCTCAGCTACTTCTCCGACTTCCTCCACTAGCTTGATAAAGAGGCCTTCCTCAGTCCGAGATTGCTGGTAATGTTCGAGTAAGTAAGCTTGTAATTGTCTAAACGTTAAATCCTTCATCTTCTCCTCCTCACAAAAAAACGAGACATCTGTCCCGCTTTTTTTATTTTTCATCGATAACGATTCTTACTTTTTTGTCTTCAGTTGGGACAGAGTAGACAATCGTTCTTATCGCTGAGATAGTGCGACCCTTACGACCGATAACACGACCGACATCGCTTTGGTCAAGATCCAAGTGATACTCCAAAAACTCTGGTGTGTCTTCAATCTTGATAGTTAAGGCATCAGGTTGTGAAATCAAAGGTTTCACAATCGCAATAATGAGATTTTCAATCGTATCCATCTGTCAACCTACTTTAAACTTATTTTGAGAATTTAGAATCGTGGAATTTTTTCAATACGCCTTCTTTTGAAAGGATATTGCGAACTGTATCTGAAGGTTGAGCTCCATCAGCCAACCATGCAAGAACGCGGTCTTCTTTCAAAGTTACTTGGTTTTCAGCAACAAGTGGGTTGTAAGTCCCAACTGTTTCGATAAAACGTCCGTCACGTGGTGAACGTGAGTCTGCTACGTTGATACGGTAGAAAGGTTTTTTCTTAGAACCCATACGAGTCAAACGGATTTTAACTGCCATTTTTTAATGTCTCTTTTCTTATTTTTTTATTTCGGTGAAATAGCTGAGCTATTTAGCACATATTCTATTATAGCAGATTTCTGACAGGTGTCAAGAAAAAAACTTGACAGAGTTTTGATTTTTTTAACTACTAGAAATTTTTAGTAAAATCTTTTACATTTGAAATCAAGCTCCTTTTAAGGTACAATGGTAGAAATGAATTTTTGAGAGGTTAACAATGAAAAAACTAGCAACCCTTCTTTTACTATCAACTGTAGCCCTTGCTGGATGTACTAGTATCCAACGTGGTCTCCGTGGTGATGAATATGTCGACTCCAGCATCTCAGCTGAAGAAAGCTCAAAAGCGGCTGCTCAGGCTGCCAAAGATTTGAATGACGCTTTGACCAATGAAAATGCCAACTTCCCTCAACTTTCTAAGGAAGTTGCTGAAGACGAAGCTGAGGTCATTTTACACACAAATCAAGGCGATATCCGCATCAAACTCTTTCCAAAACTAGCACCACTAGCAGTTGAAAACTTCCTTACTCACGCTAAGGAAGGCTATTATAACGGCATCAGCTTCCACCGTGTCATTGATGGATTTATGGTCCAAACTGGAGATCCTAAGGGAGATGGTACAGGGGGCCAATCTATCTGGCATGATAAGGATAAAACAAAGGACAAGGGAACAGGTTTCAAAAATGAAATCTCTCCTTACCTATACAATATCCGAGGAGCCCTTGCTATGGCTAACACTGGTCAACCAAACACCAACGGTAGCCAGTTCTTCATCAACCAAAACTCAACAGATATTTCAGCTAAACTCCCTACCAGCAAGTATCCAAAGAAAATCATCGAAGCCTATAAAGAAGGTGGAAATCCAAGTCTAGACGGCAAACACCCTGTCTTTGGTCAAGTCATCGATGGCATGGATATTGTTGACAAGATTGCCAAGGCTGAAAAAGATGAGAAAGACAAACCAACGTCTGCTATCACCATTGATAGTATCGAAGTGGTGAAAGACTACGATTTCAGCAAAAAATAAGCCATCAACATATAAGGAGACGATGACATGATTTTATTTTGGGGTTCTAAAGGTTATCAAAAAGATTTGGGACATACGCAAACTGCGATCGAATGTGGTCACTGTAACAATGTCGACATGTGGGAAATTGTCGAAACTGGACGCAAGTTCACCCTCTACTGGATTCCACTTTTTCCTTATGGTAAAAGTTACTTCGTTTCTTGTCCGATTTGCCACTACGGTAAAGAAATTGAGAAATCTGAAGTTGAAAACTATTTAAATTACTAGTCAAAAAAGCCAAGTCATTTCAACTTGGCTTTTTTACTGCTTTTAAGTTAGCTTGTTAAAGTCCCAGATTTGGTCCATCCAGCCTTCATAAAAGTCTGGTTCGTGACAGACCATAAGAATCGATCCCTTGTATTCTTTGAGAGCGCGTTTGAGTTCATCCTTGGCATCTACATCCAAGTGGTTGGTCGGCTCGTCCAGCACTAAAACGTTGTTTTCACGGTTCATCAAGAGACAGAAACGCACCTTGGCTTGTTCCCCACCTGATAAGACCTGAATCTGACTTTCAATGTGCTTAGTTGTCAACCCACAACGGGCAAGGGCCGCACGGACTTCCGCCTGATTGAGTGCTGGAAAGGCATTCCAGACAGCCTCTAGTGGTGTTTGGCGATTTCCCCCTTCTACTTCCTGCTCAAAATAACCAAGTTCTAGGTAGTCGCCACGTTCGACTTCTCCAGCGATTGGTGGAATAATGCCCAAGAGAGACTTCAGGAGAGTTGTTTTCCCGATACCATTTGCCCCAATAATAGCAACCTTTTGATTGCGTTCAAAGGTGAGGTTTAAAGGCTTGGTAAGGGGACGGTCATAACCAATCTGCAAGTCCTTGGCTTGGAAGATAAAGCGCCCAGGTGTACGAGCCGGTTTGAAATCAAAGGATGGTTTTGGCTTCTCACTTTGAAGTTCGATGATATCCATCTTATCGAGTTTCTTTTGACGAGACATGGCCATGTTACGTGTTGCAACACGGGCTTTGTTTCGAGCGACAAAGTCCTTGAGGTCCGCAATCTCTTTCTGCTGACGTTCATAGGCCGCTTCTAACTGAGATTTCTTCATAGCATAGACTTCTTGGAACTGGTAGTAGTCTCCAGAATAGCGAGTCAACTGCTGATTTTCCACATGATAGACGATATTGATTACGTCGTTGAGGAAAGGAATATCATGTGAAATAAGGACAAAGGCATTCTCATAGTTTTGGAGATAACGCTTGAGCCAGTCAATATGTTCAGCATCCAAGTAGTTGGTTGGCTCATCAAGCAACAAGATATCAGGCTTTTCAAGGAGAAGTTTAGCCAAGAGTACCTTGGTTCTTTGTCCACCTGACAAGGCTGTTACGTCTGTATCCATACCATAGTCCATGACACCGAGGGCACGCGCCACTTCATCAATCTTAGCATCCAAGGTATAGAAATCTCGACTCTCCAAACGGTCTTGGAGCTCTCCTACTTCTTCCATGAGTGCATCAATATCCGCCCCGTCTTCTGCCATTTCCATATAGAGGTCATTGATACGAGCTTCTGCTTTAAATAGCTCATCAAAGGCTGTACGCAAGACATCACGCACGGTTTGACCTTCCTTTAGCACAGCGTGCTGATCCAGATAGCCAGCAGTCACATATTTGGACCACTCCACCTTCCCTTCATCTGGCAACATCTTACCAGTCACGATGCTCATAAAGGTTGATTTTCCTTCACCGTTAGCACCAACTAGACCGATATGCTCTCCCTTGAGGAGACGGAAAGACACATCTTCAAAAATTGCACGATCACCAAAACCGTGACTCAAATTTTTAACTTCTAAAATACTCATTCTAATTCCTTATCTTGTTTTTATGCAGTCCTTTATAGAGAACCCAAGCCAGATAGCCTCCCAGGGTATTAGTCCACAAATCATCAATCTCAAAGACGCGATTAAAATCAAAGAAAAAGTCTAAGACCAGCTGCGTACACTCGATTCCTAGGCTCAGTAGAAAGCTGAGAAGGATGATTTTTTTGGTTTGTCGCAAGTTTGGACAGAGATAGATCAGTTGAAAGACTAGCGGGAAAAGCAAGAAGACATTCAAAATGTTCTGCAAAAAGATCCAAATGACTTGTCCCAAACTGGTTAGTTCACCTAGATTCCAAAGGGAGTTAAAGGGAGTTAAAAGAAAAACCAGGCGTCCAAAAGTTTGAATACCTGGAGTTTCCACTCCTGTAGGAAGTTGAGGCTGCGGAGTGAAGCAAAAACAGACAATGCAAAGGCTGTAGACAGCCACTCCCAATCTTAAGATTAATTCTCTTTTTTTAGTCATTTTATGGATTTACCGCTGCGACTGCCTTCTGGCGATCACGTTTCATTGTATTGGAGCGTAATTGTCCACAAGCTGCATCAATATCTGTACCATGCTCTTGACGGACAACACAGTTGACCCCTTTTTTCTTGAGGGTATCGTAGAAGGCCATCACGCGCTCTTTAGGACTACGGCTATATTGGTCATGCTCACTAACGGGATTATAGGGAATCAAGTTTACATAAGACAATTTCTTGATGTTCTTGAGCAACTCAGCCAATTCCAAGGCTTGTTCAACACCATCGTTGACTTCATTGAGCATGATGTATTCAAAGGTCACACGGCGATTGGTTGTTTCGATATAGTACTCAATAGCTGCAAAGAGCTTTTCAATCGGAAAGGCACGGTTAATCTTCATGATACTTGAGCGCAATTCATTGTTTGGTGCGTGAAGAGACACAGCCAGATTAACCTGTACTCCTTCATTAGCAAAGTCACGAATTTTATGGGCCAAACCTGACGTAGAAACAGTGATGTGACGAGCACCGATTGCCATCCCCTTGTCATCATTGATGGTACGGACGAAATTCAAAACATTGTTGTAGTTATCAAATGGTTCTCCAATTCCCATGACAACAATATGACTGACACGCTCGTCCTGCCCACGCTCATCAAAGTATTTCTGAACCAACATGATCTGCGCTACGATTTCACCGTTATTAAGATCACGTTGCTTCTTAATCAAACCTGATGCACAGAAGGTACAACCAATGTTACATCCCACCTGTGTGGTAACACAGACTGATAAACCATAGTGTTGACGCATCAACACAGTCTCAATCAACATACCATCTGGCAACTCAAAAAGATACTTAACAGTACCGTCAGCTGACTCTTGCACAATTCGTTGTTTCAAAGGATTTACGACAAACTGCTCATTGAGCTTGGCAATCAAACCCTTGGAAAGGTTGGTCATTTCTTCAAAGGACTGGACACGTTTACGGTAGAGCCATTCCCAGATCTGATCTGCACGGAATTTCTTTTCTCCTTGTTCTAATACCCATTCTTGCATGGTTTGACGTGTTAAACTATAAATAGACGGTTTCATCTCTTCTCCTTATTCTCTATCTATTTCTGACGAATGACAAAATGGCGCTGTCCCTTGTCCTCTTTCTGAGACTTTTGGTCTTTATGACGACGTCTATTTCTCTTATCCGCATTTGGTTTTCTCTTGTTTTGCGAAGGTTTCTTTCCTCTTCTAGGAAGGTTTTTCTCTTCCTTTTTACGCATTTTCTTGTCAAACGACGCACGCTTAGGTGCTTGGTTTTCTAGGACAAAATAAGCACAACCATAACTACAATACTCTAAAAGATAATCCTGTAAGCGACTAATCTTTTCAATTTTTTCCTCAGTACGTTCGTCTTTGTAAAAACCGCGTAGGCGAAGCTGTTCATTGCTCCAGTCCCCTACGACATAATCAAACTTGGTCAACACTTCTGAGAAGCGTTGATTAAAGACGGTCACATCGAAGGCATCCTTGATATTTTCAACCAAGGTAAAAGCAATCCCTTCAGTCTCAACCTTATCCCCATTTACCTGAAATTCTGGGCCAGGAAACTTGTTATAATTGTATAATTCAGGTGCAATTTCTTTACGCATAGTCTTCCTTTTCCGTGATTACTTAACACTCTATTTTACCATATTTTCTACAAGTTGGCACGAATATCCTGAAAATGAAAAAAGTCTGACGATTCTGTCAGACATCTGCTTGATAACCTTAAAAAGAGAAGATTGACTCTTCCCTCCCTATTTCATTATTTTGCTGCTGCGTAAAGCTCATCTACCTTATTCCAGTTGATTACTGAGAAGAAAGCTTTGATGTAGTCAGGACGCACGTTGCGGTATTTCACATAGTAAGCATGTTCCCAAACATCCAAGCCCAAGATAGGTTTTTTACCTTCTGAGATTGGTGTGTCTTGGTTTGCTGTTGAAGTTACTTCAAGCTTTCCTTCTTTGTTGACAACCAACCATGCCCAGCCAGAACCAAAGCGAGTTGTAGCTGCTGCTGTAAAGGCTGCTTGGAACTCTTCAAATGAACCAAATGTTGCGTCAATTGCTGCTGCAAGTTCTGCTGAAGGAGCAGTCTTTTCAGGAGTCATCAATTCCCAGAAAAGAGCGTGGTTCAAGTGTCCCCCACCGTTATTGATAAGCGCTTGACGGATGTCAGCTGGGATAGAGTCTACATCAGCAAGCAAAGCTTCAAGGTCTTCACCGATTTCAGGGTGTTTTTCAAGAGCTGCATTTGCATTGTTGACATAAGTTTGGTGGTGTTTGTCATGGTGCAAGTGCATTGTTTCAGCATCGATGTATGGTTCCAAGGCGTCGTATGCGTATGGAAGGTCTGGTAAGATAATAGCCATCTGTAATACCTCTTTTTCTTTCTATATGAAAATGATAACGCAATCATCCTCTTTTTTCAAGTTTTTTGCTCAATTTGCCTCTGCCGCGATCTGCAAAAGTACCTTTTCAAACAAGTAACCTTTTTCATAGATACCTGTCTTAATCTGATAGTCTGTTTCAATCAAATAAGAAATCGCTCGCTTGAGAAAATCTAAGGAAATCCCTCTCGAATCTCTCAATGCAAACTTGATTTGATAAGGATTAGGATTGCGCCCCAAGTAAGTTCCCAAACTGCTTACAATCTGCGATTCCGTCTGACCAGTCTCTGATAAAATCTTCACTTGGGTAAAGGTACGAAACTGTCCTAACATGACAGCTATGAGCTTGATTTCGTCTTCCCCTTGCAAGGTCAAATCTCTAACCAAGTCACGGGCCAGGTCAATCTTCTTAGCTAAAATAAGCTGAGTCAAATCAAAAATGTTGTCCTGCAAGGTCTTTGGAATAGCCTCGGCAATGTCCTTCTCCTCAATCAGGCCATCTGACTTATAAGACTGTAAAAAGAGGAGGTTTTTCTGGATTTCACTAAATTGAAAACCAGATTTGATGAGTAGATTTTCAAAAGACTTTTCTGCAAACTGCAGACCTTGTGTCTGACTCCATTTTTGGAAATACTGGCGGAGTTCTTGTTCCTTAGGTTCAATAGCATCAAAGACAGTCGCATCTCGTTTGAGCAATTTGACCAGCCGTCTCTTACTATCTAGCTTTCCTTCTGCAAATATCAATAACTTGGTTGTTGGCGAAGGGTTATCAAGGTATGCCTCAAACGACTTGAGCTCATCATCTGTTAAAAAGCGTTTCTTGACTGTTGTGATATCGACAAAATGGTCTAATATCACGATTTTCTCATCCGCAAAGAAAGGGAGACTGACCAGCTCCAACTCTAAGTCTTTATAAGCTACTTCTTTCATATCAAAGTAAGCAAAGTTGAGATCAGCTGGATCATAACCAATCTGTTTCAACACTTGACTCTTCATAACTTCAAACTGACCCTGGTCTGTCCCTGTAAATAGATTCAAGCTAGATAGATTTGATAAAGTCAACTTCTGACTGTCTTCAATAGCTAGCATCTTCTCTCCTTTCTTCTGATTTTTTAGTAACTTTAATCAATGTAGCGCAATTTCCCACGGAAATCTTCTAAGTTCTCATAACCTTTTTCTTCCATGATTCCTTTTAGTTCATTGGTAATGCGTTCAAAAGCACTGATACCTTCTTTGTGAAGAGTGGTCCCTACTTGCACCATACTCGCACCGCAGAGGATATGTTCAAAGGCATCACGACCCGTAAGAACGCCACCCGTTCCGATGATTTGGATTTGGGGATTTAAACGTTGGTAAAAGGCATGAACATTCGCTAGAGCTGTTGGCTTGATGTATTCTCCACCAATCCCACCAAATCCATTTTTGGGACGAATCACGACAGACTCATCTTCAATATAGAGACCATTTCCGATAGAATTAACACAGTTAACAAACTTGAGTGGATATTTGTTGAAAATAGCTGCCGCTTGATCAAAGTGAACAATATCAAAATAAGGTGGCAATTTGATTCCAAGAGGTTTGGTAAAGTAGGCAAATACTTCTGCCAAGATATAATCTGTTGTCTCAAAATCATAAGCAATCTGAGGTTTTCCTGGAACATTTGGACAAGAGAGATTAAGCTCTGTCAGTCCTTTGAATTCACTCTCTTGCACTTTTTTCAAGATGGTATGTGTTTCTTCTGGAGACATGCCAACTAGAGATAGGAAGAAAGTTCGGTTTGGCTCTTTTTCCTGCAAGTCCAAAAGATAGTTCAAATAGTAGTCTAAGCCATTATTTGGCAAGCCCATGGAGTTGATAGAACCAAGTGGAACATCCTGGTATCGTGGCTCAGGATTGCCCTGACGAAAGTCCAAGGTCGCAGTCTTCGTAACAAAAGTACCCGCCGCTGAGTTTTTGACTCCTTCAAGCTCTTCTATCGTCATACAAGCCACACCCGCTGCATTCATCAAGCAATTGTCAAACTCAAAGCCAGCTATTTGTGTTTTCGTTGATACCATGATTCTGATCCTCCAGATTCCTTTTATTTCTAATATTATACCATACTTTAAGATTTTCTCTTTGAGAAACTAATTTCTATATAAAACGTTCGGTTTTGTAAATTGAAAGAATTTTTAGAAAATTTCTGTTTTTTTCTTTACACTCAAAAAAAATTCTGCTATAATGGCTCATGTAATAAAATATAACAACAAAAGGAGAACGATATGACATCTGCTAAAGACTATATCCAAAGCGTGTTTGCAACTGTGAAAGCTCGTAACGGGCATGAGGCTGAATTTCTCCAGGCGGTTGAAGAATTCTTCAGCACTTTGGAACCTGTATTTGAAAAACATCCCGAGTATATCGAAGAAAACATCTTGGCACGTATCACTGAGCCTGAGCGCGTAATTTCTTTCCGAGTTCCTTGGGTTGACCGTGATGGAAAAGTCCAAGTCAACCGTGGTTACCGTGTTCAATTCAACTCAGCTGTTGGACCATATAAAGGCGGACTTCGTTTCCACCCAACTGTAAACCAAGGGATTTTGAAATTCCTCGGCTTCGAACAAATCTTTAAAAACGTTTTGACTGGACTTCCAATCGGTGGAGGTAAAGGTGGATCAGACTTCGATCCTAAAGGGAAGACTGATGCTGAAGTGATGCGCTTCTGCCAAAGCTTCATGACTGAATTGCAAAAATACATCGGACCATCACTTGACGTACCTGCTGGTGATATCGGTGTTGGAGGACGCGAAATTGGTTACCTTTACGGACAATACAAACGTCTTAACCAATTTGATGCGGGTGTCTTGACTGGTAAACCTCTTGGATTTGGTGGTAGCTTGATTCGTCCAGAAGCAACTGGTTATGGTTTGGTTTACTACACTGAAGAAATGCTCAAAGCTAATGGTAACAGTTTTGCTGGTAAGAAAGTGGTTATTTCAGGTTCTGGTAACGTAGCTCAATATGCTCTTCAAAAAGCAACTGAACTCGGCGCTACTGTCATCTCTGTATCTGACTCAAACGGTTATGTCATCGATGAAAATGGTATCGACTTCGACCTTCTTACAGATGTTAAAGAAAAACGCCGTGCTCGTTTGACTGAGTATGCAGCTGAGAAAGCAACTGCAACTTACCATGAAGGTTCTGTATGGACTTACGCTGGTAACTACGACATCGCTCTTCCATGTGCGACTCAAAACGAAATCAATGGTGACGCAGCTAAACGTTTGGTTGCTCAAGGCGTTATCTGTGTATCTGAAGGTGCTAACATGCCTAGTGACCTTGATGCGATTAAAGTCTACAAAGAAAACGGAATCCTTTACGGACCTGCCAAAGCTGCTAACGCTGGTGGTGTAGCTGTATCAGCGCTTGAAATGAGCCAAAACAGCCTTCGCCTCTCATGGACACGTGAAGAAGTTGATGGACGCCTCAAAGACATCATGACAAACATCTTCAACACAGCTAAAACAACTGCTGAAACATACGGACTTGGTACTGACTACCTTGCAGGAGCAAATATTGCTGCCTTCGAAAACGTAGCAAACGCTATGATTGCACAAGGTATTGTTTAATTAGTCGATACATCCTATCGGAGGACAAATGATGAACTTACGGCCAATGGAAGTAAGAGATAATCCAGCTGTAGCGCAGCTCATTCGAGCTAGTCTTGAAGAATTCGGGCTTGACAAACCTGGAACTGTCTACTTTGATTCTCATCTAGATCATTTGGCCGACTACTATCAACAGCAAGAGAGAGCAGCTTACTTTATTCTGGAAGATGAAGGTCAGCTGGTTGGCTGTGGTGGCTTTGCACCTGTGTCTGATAAGATTGCTGAATTACAAAAACTGTATGTCACTAAAAATAGCCGTGGCAAAGGTTATTCCAGCAGGTTGATAAAGCGGATATTTCATGAAGCCCGCCTAGCAGGTTATGAACAACTTTATCTAGAAACCTCTACTGAACTGGCTACGGCCGTAGCCATCTATCAACACTACGGTTTCACATCACTGCAAGAACCACTTTCTAACGCCGTCGGCCACCCAGCTATGAATATCTGGATGATAAAATCCCTCTCATTAGATGAATAGATATCAATATACTCTGGTCGAGTTGAGGGCATCAGTACCAACACCCTCAACACAGCTAAAACAACTTTTAAAAATGTAGCCTAGGCTATGATAGTAAAGGTATTGTTTAAGCACTATCAAACTAGAAGAAATCCGACTGCTTATCAAAGCAGCCGGATTTTTATATATCTAATTTTTCAAAAAATTTGCCTGCTATCTGCTTTTCTTTTAGCTTCTCCAGCAGCTCATTTTCCAGAAAAGGGCTTAGTTCGTCAAAATCTTGGCAAACCTTAAAAACCGTCTCTCTATCCATCTGACCATAAGCTAATTCATAATAGTCCTTATGATGATGCCAGTTCTGGTCATAGTTGACATCTGTTCGCTGATAGTAAACGATATTCTGCTTCGGAGTCAGGTAAAGCCTCTGTGTTAGAATGCTTTTCTGATCTTTGGACAACTTACTACGACTGAAAATCTTAACACCTTGAAAAATCTTGCGCTCATGGATACCCTGATTTGTGACTTTTAATTCAACTCTTTTATAGTGCATATAGTCACCTCCAAAAATTACCTACATTATATCAAACTCTGGCAGATTTGCAAGCAAAAGTGTCATTTCCAAAAGTCTTTCGTCGCCTCTAGAATCTCTTCCGTTGATGTCACAGTAGCCTCAATAATGCTCTTGCCAGTCTTTTTCAGATAAGCTTGTATCAGATGATAACCATAAGCATAGCCCACAGCATAAGGCATACCAACCGGAATTTGACCCTGTATCTCCGCGATTTCATCACCATAGAGATATGGTGCCATTTCCGCCATCCCCGTTAGCTGAAGCTGACTGGAGATGATGGGCTTAATCTCTTCTAACTGCTCTGGACTGGTTGAAGTGACCCAAGGCCCAATGAGATCTTTGCCATAGAGCTCAGCAGCAAAAGACTCTGCCAATCCTTCACTGACTACCCAGTCTGCTAGTGTCGTCTGCTGGTTCCATTTGACAAATCGAAAGCGGACATTGTGATTGCACTCGTGAGCCAACGCAGCCTGCACACGTGGTAAAGTATAGTCATTTGGTAGCAGACTAAGCATGAGGTAGCCTGGAATTCCACCATCTCCGCTATAACCCTTATTGAGCTGCAACATAGGCTTTTCTGGATTGCCCAATAAAATAGTAAAATGATAATCCTCAACCTCTAAATCATAGCCAGCCTGCTCAAAAAGACCGATACTCCTCTTGATGGTACCTTGACAATTTTGCCAGAGTTGATCAGAGCTCAGAGCATCAATAGCCGGTCTATCCTTTTCTGACAGAGTGCCGGGTAGCTGATTCATAAAACCAAGTAGGAATAGAGCATCAAATCCTCCGGGATACTTGGCTTTCAGAGGAATATGTTGAGTTTGGTATTTGATTGCAAAAGGTGCTAATATTTTAGCTCGAAAACAGCCCTCTCTCTTTTCTAAAGGAAGTTCGAGCATCTCTTGATAAACTTTATCCGAACGAATCATATTAATTTTCATAGTAATCTCCTTTTCTAATTTTCACCAGTATACACCCTCCCCTAAGGTCAGAGTCAAGAAGAAAATTGAAATATCTATTAAAATTTCATTGAAATTACCTCAAACCGTTCGAAAATTACCTTCAATAAAGTTCTTTAATACTGAGATTATAATATCCGGAGTATCAATAAATTAAAAACTTACTTTTCTACTGTTAATAGGAATGATGATACTAGAAAGAAAATAAATCCTGAAGGGTAAAAACTTGGATCATTTTTTATAGAAAGCCTATTATTCAAAAGTTGTTTGTCTCCTAGATAAACTATATAATTAGTTTGCCCCTTTTTTTACCCCTTCTTGAACAAAAAGAAAAACCTCTACTCTTACGAATAGCGGTTTAATCATGTTTTCAAGCTACAAAAGTAGTTGCTCTATTATTTAAGAGTAACTGAAGCTCCAGCTTCTTCCAATTTAGCTTTGATTTCTTCAGCTTCTGCAGTTGGAACGCCTTCTTTGATGACACCTGGTGCACCATCAACAAGTTCTTTAGCTTCTTTAAGTCCAAGACCAGTGATTTCACGCACAACTTTGATAACGCCAACTTTTTTGTCACCAGCAGCTGTCAACTCAACGTCAAATGAGTCTTTAGCAGCACCAGCGTCAGCAGCACCAGCTGCAGCAACAGCTACAGGAGCAGCTGCAGTTACACCAAATTCTTCTTCGATAGCTTTTACAAGGTCGTTCAATTCAAGGATTGAAGCTTCTTTAATTTCAGCAATAATGTTTTCAATGTTCAATGCCATTGTTATTTCCTCCAAATAAGTTTTTAATTTTATAATAGTTTTTCCGTAGCTAGGCTACGCTGCGTAGCTTAAGATTAAGCTGCGTCTTCTTTGTTGTCTGCAACCGCTTTGACTGCAAGAGCAACGTTGCGCACTGGCGCTTGAAGTACAGAAAGGAGCATAGAAAGAAGTCCTTCGCGGTTTGGAAGAGTTGCAAGAGCAACGATTTCTTCTTTAGATGCGACAGCGCCTTCGATTGCACCACCTTTGATTTCAAGTGCTTCAGCGTTTTTAGCAAAGTCGTTCAAGATTTTCGCTGGTGCGATAACATCTTCGTTAGAAAATGCTACTGCAGATGGTCCAACAAATACTGATGCAAGATCTTCAAGACCAGCTTTTTCAGCTGCACGACGTAAGATTGAGTTTTTAATGACTTTATACTCAACTTCGCTTCCACGAAGCTCACGACGAAGAACTGTATCTTGCTCAACTGTCAAACCACGAGCGTCTACAACGACGATAGATGCAGCAGCTTTCATTTTTTCAGCTACTACGTCAACTAGTTCCGCTTTTTTAGCAATAATTGCTTCACTCATTAGTGTGTTCACCTCCGTAATTATTTTGCTTGGGGAATTTTTCCAAAAGAAAAACGCGCCCAAACCTAGACACGAAAGTACAATACGCTTCTTTTTACATGATACGTTTTGTCCTCGGTAGGATATTTATGAGTCGAGCTCCCCTACTGTCTTAGGCAGTTTTTTCAAACCGTATATAAGTATAGCATAGACAAAAAAAGAATGCAAGATTTTTGCAAACTTTTTTTAAATCTCTACTGTCAAAACTTTGCCTTGCTTAACCACCTGTTCTCCAGCGATATAAACATCATCAACATCACTGGATTTGACAGCATAAACCAGATGAGAGAGCATATTTTTCTGAGGTTGATGATGGATTTTTCCTTGTGGTTGAATGACCAGAAAATCTGCCTGCTTGCCGACTTCTAGGCTTCCTATCTGCTTTTCCATTCCTAGAACCTTAGCTCCTTCGATCGTCAGTGCCTTAAGGGCTGTCTCGATAGGGAATTGGCTGGCATCTCCACTCTTCATTTTCTGAAGAAGGGCTGCGGTCCGTCCTTCCTCAAACATATCTAGATTATTATTGGAAGTAACTGAGTCAGTCGCAATTCCGACTGCTACTCCTGCTTTTTGCAGTTGGATGATTGGAGCGATTCCTGAGGCCAGTTTTAGATTACTGATAGGATTGTGGGCGATAGCCACATGAGAAGTCGCCAAGCGTTCAATTTCTCGTTCGTTTAACTCGACCCCGTGAGCAAAGACGGACGGATGATCTAAATAACCCAGTTCTTCAAGAAAAGTAAGGGGGCGTTTGCCATAGCGTTTCAGGATAATTCCTGATTCCTCCTTGGTCTCCGCCACATGGATATGGATAGGAATATTCAGCTCTTTTGCCATATCTAAGCTCTCTTCCAGCAAATCTTTACTACAGGTGTAGGGAGAATGAGGGGCTACCATAACCTTGAAATTTGGGTTTTCATATCCTAAGATTTCTTCTATAATGGATCGTGTTCTGCTTATAGTCTCAGCAGTTGTTTCTGCCTCTGAAGAAAAGAGGGTCGGTGAGAAATAACAACGCATCTTAGACGCCTTGACTGCCTGATAAATTCTCTCAATATCCACACCATTGGGATTATACATATCGTTGAAGCTTGTTGTTCCTGACTGGAGCATTTCTGTCAGAGCCTCTTTGACCGCCTTGGTAGTCATGTCGGGAGTAAATCCTGCTTCTGCTGGCCAGATAAAGTCATTGAGCCATTCGTGGAGATTGCTGTCATCCCGAATCCCTCGCAAACCTGTCATAGCAGAATGGGTATGGCAATTGACCAAACCAGGCATGATCCAGGCTCCCTGATAGTCTATAATCTGCTCAGCTTGCTCTAAAATCTCTGGCTCCTCTTGGCCGACATAGACGATTTGAGAGTCCTTAACGGCTAAGATACTATCCAAATAAACATGGAAATCTTTGTCACAAGTCACAATATTTACATGCTGATAGACTTTCATTATAGGCTCCTTTTCTATAAGACAATTTACAGTGAATAATTTTTCTAGCTATTGTAACAAAAAAGTCACCCGAAGGCAACTTTTTTCGTTCATAAGATTTTAAAATAGAAAGGATTATTCAGAGCTAAAAGCTGCAACCTTTTGCATTTGGTAATACTTGTCCTTTCTAGCCATGAGATCCTGATGGTTACCATGCTCAACAATATCACCATCTACCAAGACAAGAATCAAATCCGCATCCTGAATAGTTGACAAACGGTGAGCAATGATAAAGCTTGTGCGCCCCTTCATCAGTTTGGTAAAGGCATCCTGAACTAGCACTTCTGTCCGTGTATCGATGGAAGAAGTCGCTTCGTCTAAGATAAGAATCTTTGGAATAGCTAGAAAGACTCGGGCGATGGTCAAGAGCTGGGCTTGGCCGACAGAGAGAGATTCTCCTGCATTTTCCAACTTGGTATCGTATCCCTGTGGCAACTGTTGGATGAAAAAGTCTGCATTGGCTGCCTTTGCAGCAGCAATCACTTGCTCCCGACTGGCATCAGGATTCCCAAAGGCAATATTGTCATGAATGGTTCCTTGCTTGAGCCAGGTTTCTTGGAGTACCATGCCAAACTGCTGTCTCAATGATGCTCGGGTATAATCATAAATGGATTTCCCATCTAACAAGATATCTCCCGAGTTAATGGGATAAAAACGCATGAGGAGATTGATAAGAGTTGACTTACCAGCACCTGTCGGACCAACGATGGCTACCTTGCTACCAGCTGGGATATCGATAGACAAATCCTTAATCAAAACCTTCTCAGGATGATAGCCAAAAGAGACATGTTTAAAGGAAATAGCACCCTTGACTTGGTCACTGGTCAAGACTTCCTTACCTGTTTCAGCCACCTCAGGACTCTCTAAGACAGCATAAACACGCTCTGCACAAGCGAGAGCACTTTGCAATTCGGCTAGAACCGAAGAAATATCGTTAAAGGGCTTAGTGTACTGCTGGACATAGTTCAAAAAAGTCACTAAACGCCCAATAGTCAAGGTTGAACCCATCATGATACGATAGGCTCCCACTCCAGCAAGAAGGGCATAGATGAGTGCATTAACAAAGCGAGTCGAAGGATTAACCGTTGATGAATAAAAGATGGCTGACTGAGAATAGCCTGCGTAGTTGGCATTCGCCTCGTACAGTCTTTGGACAAACTCTTCCTGAGCATTAAAGGACTGGATAATGGTCTGCTGGCTAAGCGATTCTTCAATCAACTGAGTTTGAATCCCTCTGGTCTCTGTTTGTTTCTGGAAGAGATGATAAGAGCGTTTAGCAATAAAACGTGAAATCACCATGGACAGGGGTGTCAACAGCAAGACCAAGAGGGTCATGAGGAGATGAATTTGGAGCATGGCTAGAATACTAACCAAAATCATCAAAACTCCAATGAAAAATTGATTGAAAATCATGGTCAAACCAGCTGCCAACTGTTCTATGTCTGTGGTCACACGACTGACCATCTCTCCACTGCCCTGCCGATCCACAAAAGCAATCGGTAACCGATGGAGCTTATGAATGATTCGCTCCCGCAAGTCTCTGGTATAAGAGAAGATTAGACGATTATAAAGAAGAGGATTGACCCATTGTACCAGAGTATTTCCTATGACTACCAAAATCATCTGAATGAAAATCTGCCAAAAAACTGGTGAAGAATCAGCTAATAGAACCTGGTCAATGACCTGCCCAATCAAGATAGGTAGGTAGATCGATAAAGCAACTTGGGCAATAGTTCCTAGAAAGGCTAGGAAAAGGAGGAAGGGATGGCTTGCTAAATCTATGGCCAAACGTTTGAGCGTCTGGTTTGCGGTTTGTCGTTTCATGCTAGTCCTCCTTTCCATGTTGGGATGCATTGATTTCGCGATAGACTTGGCTAGTCTTCATCAATTCCTCGTGCTTGCCAATAGCTAGTAGCTCACCTTTTTCCAAGAGGAGAATCTGGTCTGCCATCCTAAGTGTCGAAGTCCGTTGAGAAATCAAGATTAAGCTCGTATTTGGCAAGTTCTCTCTAATAGCTTTCAAAAGCTTGGACTCAGTGATGGTGTCGAGGGCTGAGGTCGCATCATCTAGGATGAGAAATGGAGCTTGGCGCAAGACTGCTCGTGCGATAGACAGCCTTTGTTTTTGTCCACCTGAGAAATTTCGACCTCCTGCCTCAACCAGGGCATCCAAGAGTCCTTCCTTTTCACTGACAAAATCCTTAGCTTGCGCAATCTCCAAGACCTGCCATAGTTGCTGGTCAGACACTTCTCGATTAAAACCCAGAGTCAAGTTGGAACGAATAGTTCCTTTAAAGAGTTCGACCTTTTGGGGCACATAGGCAATCCAAGACCGCCACTGCTCAAGATTAAGAGGACTACGTCCATTTCGATAAAGGTCAATGCTCCCCTTGTCTGCTGGATAAAGTCCAAGTAAGACTTGCACCAAGCTTGACTTACCAGAACCTGTTCCTCCAATGATACCAAGGATTTGTCCTTGAGTCATATCAAAGGAAATGTCTCTCAGAGAAGGCTGGGCTGCATCAGGATAGGTAAAGGTCAATTCTTGGACTTGTAAAACCTGATTACTGGTAGCTTGCTTTTGTTCTAACTCCGAATGGATATCTTCTGGAGTTTCAGCAAAGACTTCCTCGATTCGCTTAGCTGAGATATAGGACTGGTTGAGAGAATTGATCAGCATAGCTAGTTTGACCAATTCCACCAAAATCTGTAAGAGATAGTTGATAAGGGCAATGAGAACACCTTGGCTGAGTAAACCTCCTTGTATAGAAATATATCCCTGCCAGATGATGACGAGAAGAGTTCCATTAACAATCAGATAGGTCAGAGGGGTTAGTAAACTAGACCAGAAACCTGTTTTTTCTTGTAATCTGGCATAAACTTGGTTAAGGGTTTGAAAAATCTGTAACTCTCGTTTTTCTTGCCCAAAAGCACGAATCACCCGCATCCCTTGTAATTGCTGGCGCGTTTCCTGAACCAGTTGGTCCGTTTTCTTTCTGAGACCACTGTAGAGAGGATTGACCAGACGAGAGAGCCCAACAATAACGATTGTCAAAATCACAACCATGACCAAAAACCAGAAAGTCAGCTCAGCTGAGATGCGATAGGCCATAAAGATTGCTCCAAAAACGATAATAGGCGCTCTCAAAAAGAGGCGCAGGAATTGATTAATCCCAGTCTGAATCTGGTAGGTATCCGAAGTCAAACGGGTCACCAAGCTAGAAGTTGTCAAACGATCTCTGCTATCCTTGGGTAAGGAAAGAATATGACGATAAAGGTCGTCTGTCAGTTCTTTGGCAAATCCAACCGCATCCTTGGCTGAGTAAAACTGGGCTACCAAGGCCACTAAAACGCCAATTACTGCAAAGACGAGGAGCAGGCCAATCTGCATCCAGAGGTGTCCTTGATCTCTCTGGGGCAAGGATTGGTCAACAATCCCAGCAATCACCATGGGAACCAAAAGTTCAAAAACAGCTTCTAGCAGCTTGAACAAGGGTGCCAAAATGGATTCTTTGATGTAGGGTTTGAAGTAAGATAGTAAGTGTTTCATAAGTCCCTTCTATTCTTATTCTGGAAATGAAGAAAGTGGGAAGCCCCACCATCTCCGTTTTATTTGTTTAAGTAAGGTAATAGATAGCCATATCCTGCTTTTTCCATCTCATCCTTGGCTACAAAGCGCAAGGATGCAGAATTAATACAGTACCGCAGGCCACCTAATTCCTGAGGTCCATCTGTGAAAACATGACCCAAGTGAGCATTGCCTGACCGAGAACGAACTTCGATTCGCTCCATTCCATGACTCAGGTCTTTGTAATAGTGAATCAACTCCTTAGAAATCGGACGACTAAAACTTGGCCAACCACAACCTGAGGCAAACTTATCCTTGGCGAAAAAGAGTGGCTCACCCGTCGTGATGTCTACATAAATCCCTTCTTCAAAGGTTTGGTCATAGGCATTGGTAAATGGAGCCTCTGTAGCAGCTTCTTGGGTAACACGGTAAGACTCTTCAGTTAGGCTTTCCTTCAACACTTCTTGACTAGGCTTTTCATAGTTAGATGCGTCAATCAATGGCTTCTCAGCATCGGTCACATCGATATGACAGTGACCGGAAGGATTTTTCTTGAGATAGTCTTGATGGTAGTCTTCTGCTAAAATGTAGTGGCGAAGTTTCTCCACCTCTACTGCAATCTTTCGACCCAGCATACGCTCCTGCTCCTGCACCACTGTGTAGATAGCTGGCAAGTCTGCTTCATCCTGATAATAGATTCCCGTTCGATATTGGCGACCACGATCATTTCCTTGTTGGTTGATTGATAAGGGATCAATGACACGGAAATAATAAAGCAAAATCTCTCGAAGTGACACTGCTTTCTCATCATAAATCACTTGAACTGTTTCTGCATGGTCTGTTTCCTTGAGTAGTTGGTAATTGGTCGTTTCGATTTGACCATTAGCGTAGCCAACATTGGTTGCTAGCACTCCAGAAATACGTGAAAAATATTCCTCTAAACCCCAAAAACAACCACCTGCTAGATAAATTTCTGCCATCTTTATTTCTCCTTTATCAAGTTTTTAACTAATACTCTTCGAAAATCTCTTCAAACCACGTCATCTCTATCTGCAACCTCAAAACAGTGTTTTGAGCAACCGGCGGCTAGCTTCCTAGTTTGCTCTTTGATTTTCATTGTGTATAAACTTCTTTTCAAAAAAAGGATAGGAAGCCCTTTAATCAAGACTTTCCCCATCCTATCTTCTATTTCTTTACTTTGTTTCGACACGGACACCTTGGGTATCAACCTTCAAATCATGAAGTTTACCTTTAAAAGACTGCTTTTGCAATTCAGCTTTAATTTTGGGCATCTTATCATGAGAAGCCAAAACCATAACTGTCGGCCCGGCACCAGAGAGGTAGGTTGCATAGGCACCATTCTCTTTGGCTACTTGCTTAATCGTCGCAAATTCTCTCACTAGTTCCTGACGATAGCGCTCATGGAAGAGGTCTCCCTCAATCGCTTGGCCAGCTGTCACCATGTCTCCTGCCAACAAGGCTGCAACCGCCACATTGGCGATAGAACTAGCTGCAACAGCTTCCTTGTAGGATAATTTCTTAGGCAAGACACCGCGGCTATCTCGGGTACGCAATTCATAGTTGGGAATGTAGGCTAGGAAATCACATTCTGGGAAGTCAGCCACAATTGCTGATACTTTCCCTTCAACAGAACTCGCAACAACGAGATTTCCATAGATAGCTGGAGCCACATTGTCAGGATGTCCTTCAATCTTGGTCGCCTGCTGCAATTTTTCATGGTCAGATAAGTTGAGCTTGCCCAGTTGGTTGGCTAGTTCAATTCCAGCAACAATAACCGAGCTGGAAGAGCCCAAGCCACGCGCCAAGGGAACATCACTGGTCATTTTCAAGCGTCTCGGTTGCAAGTCAGGCGCAATTTGCAAGGCAATCTTGAGCAAGAGATTACGCTCGTCATGTGGAATCCATTTGCCAATCTGGTGTTCAATCAACCACTCATCCCGTTCTTCACAAACCTCAATTTGAAGATACTTGGTTACAGCTACACCGACCGAATCAAAACCTGGCCCGATATTGGCACTGGTTGCAGGTACAATAATCTTCATCCTATTCTCCTAACACCTTGAAGGTATTCAAGAGGTCAAATTCTGAAGCTTTGGCCAACTCAGCTGAAACATTCTCAAGTTGTGCTTTATTAATCTTATGAGTGATAATCACTACACGCGCCTTGTCACCCTCTTTTCCGTCTTGGAGGATTTGCTTGAAGGAAATATCTTGAGAGTTGAAGATTTCAGCTAGTTTCAAGACCTGACCTTTTGAGTCAGGAGCTAGGATTGAGAAGTAATAATTAGCTTTAACATCTTCTGGATTTGCCAAGACCAAGTCACGGCTATATTCGTTGAAGTCTTTACCAATGGTACCATCATTCAAACGACGAACGATACGGACAATGTCCGCTACAACACTTGTTGCAGTTGGTTTTTGACCCGCACCTGGTCCGTAGTACATAGACTCACCGATACCGATGGATTCAACAAAAACAGCGTTCATTACCCCATTCACGCTGGCAAGTGGGTGTGCTTTAGGCAGGAAGGTTGGCGTTACTTCTGCAGCAATACCTGAAGGAGTTTCCTCGATAGAACCAACCAATTTCACTACATAGCCAAGGTCTTGGGCTACAGCTACGTCTTCTGGCGTGATGTTGCGGATTCCCTTGTGGGCTACATCGTCAAAGGCAACCTTCATACCAAAAGCAAACTGGCTCAAAATCACCATCTTGTAGGCTGCATCAATCCCATCCACGTCATTTGTAGGATCGCTTTCGGCAAATCCTAGTCTTTGCGCTTCAGCCAGAGCATCATCATAAGACCAGCCTTCTTCGACCATCTTGGTCATCATGAAGTTAGAAGTTCCGTTAACGACACCAAGAACGCGCGTGATTTTATCAGAAGCCAACGAATTTGCTAGAGTGCGAAGAATTGGAATCCCACCAGCAACAGCTGCTTCGTAGTATAGTGCCACATTGTGCTCTTTAGCGATTTCTAGCAATTCTGCGCCATGGACAGCCAAAAGATCCTTGTTAGCAGTAACAACGTGTTTCCCAGCTTCTAAGGCACGAGTGATAAAGGTTTTAGCTGGTTCGATACGCCCCATCAATTCCACTACGATAGTAATGTCCTTGTCTGCTAAAATATCATCTACATTGGTTACAAAGTTAAAGTCATTTCCTGCTGCAAGCAAGCGGTTCTTTTCATCTTCATCCTTGACCAATACCTTAGCTACTTCAATCTCCGAATGAGCTGACTGAACGATTTTTTCTCCATTTTCCTTTAGGAGGAATGGCACACCACTTGCAACGGTACCAAATCCAAGTAAAGCAATTTTAACTGTCATGTTTGTCTCCTAGAAATTTTCTGATATAGCCATTATAACAGAATTTTGTGAAAATTCCTATTATAGTAAATCACTATTTCAGTCTAGTAAAGAAAAACGAATCCCATGATTCGTCTTTCTTGATAAATGAAAATTGATTTTAAAAATTATGAACGAATCTTTTGCAGACCGAGAACTGCGTCATGGTTAATCAATATTTGCCCATACTCTTGCAAGACTGAACGACTGATGTCACTGTCGTCTGCAAACTCACGCATACGAGCCAAGAGCCAGGCTGGATATGGACTTGGATGATTTTCCACATCAACTAAGATTGTCAAATAATAGTGTCCATTCATCTTATAGAGTTCAGAGGTTTCCATCTGGTAGTTAACCGTCTTTGCAAAAGCAACTAAGTCAGCAAGGCTTGCAAAGCGCAGGATATAGTAGATATAAGGTTCTTTCTTACTCTCAGTCTCCTTGTCTGCCTGCTCTTGCTCTTCTTCCTTTGCTTCGACCTGCTCTAGAGATTGGATAGCCTCAATATCGTCCTTGGTCTTATCTGCAATGCTCTTTTCCAAGGTTTTGAGAAATTCATCTGGCGACATTTGGGCTAATTCTTCCATGTCTGGTAAGTCCGCCAAATCTTCAAAATCCAAATTTTGGTCAATCTTGGACTTGGTCACAAAGACGTCGACCTTATCAGGTTTTGGCGTCACGCGGAAACTTAGCATGCCACTATCCAAGAAATTGTCTGGCATCTCTAACTCATCTAAAATAGCATAGAAAAACTCTTCGGTTTTTTCCTGAGGAACGAGAAAGTCTGCAATCTCCATTCCACGATCCATCAAATCATCTAAAGTCATCGTGATTTTCAGTGTTGTATCACTAATTTGTTTCATCTTCATATCTAGTAACCTCATACTTTCAGTCTATCTATTATACTAGATTTTTACGATTTTATCAAAAGAATGAAGCGAGAATGTGATATAATACTAGATATGATTTTAGATTTAAGAAAGAAAGTTCAATGAAAAATATAAAAGTAAATGCCTTGGCCAGCTTGCTGGTCAATATTCTCAATATCGTTTTTCCACTGATAACCAATCCTTATCTGACGCGGATTCTCAGCAAATCCAACTACGGTTATTTCAATACGGCCAATACCTGGGCAAGTTTCGTTATTCCACTAGCTGCCTTTGGAATATACAACTACGGGATTCGAGCTATTAGCAAGGTCAAGGATGACAAGAATAAAATCAACTACGTCTTTTCTAAGTTGTTTTATATCTCGGTTTTCACCTCTCTCCTGACGACAGGTATCTACTTCCTCATTATCTTCTTTGACACCAGCATTGAGAATCTGAAGGTCCTCTACTACATCCTAGGGGCCCAAGCACTCTTCCAATTTCTCAATATCGAATGGATGAACGAGGCTTATGAAAATTATGCCTTCATCCTCTATAAGACATTGATCATCCGGATTGCCATGCTGGTCGCTATCTTCACCTTTGTTAAAACTGCAGATGATATCGTTCCTTATGCCATCGTCATGAGTGCAACCACTATCCTAAACTACCTGCTCAGTTTTCTTTGGATCAAGAGAGAAGTTTCCTTTGTCAAAATTGGTCTTGTGGAATTAATCAAAGCATCTAAACCGCTCTTGACCATGCTACTCTTAGCGAATGCTAACATGCTCTATACCTTGCTTGATAGAATGTTTATCACCAAGGGACCAGATGAAAACTACATTTCTTATTACACTATTGCTTCTAGCATCGTTATGTTGATTGCCAGTGTCTTAAGTGGAGCTATCAACGTCAGCATTCCACGACTTGGCTACTATCTCGGTAAGAAAGACTACGATTCTTATAAAAATCTTCTGAATCAAGGAGCTGCTCTCTTTTACTTCCTCATCATTCCAACTAGTATTGGGATTATAGTATTAGGAAACTACGCAGCAGTTATCTACTCTTCTGAAAAATACCTCGAAGCTGGTATTGTGACTAGTGTCTTCGCCTTCCGTACCATCATCTGGGCCATTGAGTTGATCCTTGGTAAACAAATTATCTTTATCAATGACCACGAAAATCGTTTGACTGCCTTTTACTTCCTTGGTGGTGGCGCCAATATACTATTAAATAGCATCTTGTATTTCAATAATATTTTTGCACCTGAGTACTATATCGCTACAACTATTCTTGCAGAGACTATCGTCGTTCTCCTGGAAATACGCTTTATCCAGAAACACCAACTGATTGATTTGAAAGAAATCTTTGCTACTCTGACACGTTACACTATTGTATCCCTTGGATTCATCCCTATCTATTTTGCGTTTAAATTTCTTTTCCAAATCAACTCTTATACGGTCAACTTCAATATGATTCTCATGGTTCTGTCTACCGTAGCAACTTGTGGTATCTATTACCTCTTGACCCTCTTTATCACCAAAGACAAAACACTCCACTATGCACTGAACCTTGTACTTGCTAAATTAAAACGAAATTAAAAAAATCCCCTACTGATAAATTAGTTGTCAGTAGGGGATTTCTTCTTTATTCTTTTTCTTTCTTATCAGAAGCGTTGGCTTCTAGATTTGAATCTTGTTTTTCTTGTTCAACAATAGAGGAATTAGCTTCTTGTTTCTGTTCTGGCTTGACTGCATCGCTATTTACAGCAGCAACAGCCTGTTTCCAGATTCCTTCTTCGTTTACTTTATAACCATCAGGTGTTGTTGCGTTCTTCAACAAAGAACCATCAGCTTGGAAATAGTACCAATTACCATCAAGCTGTTTCCAACCTTTCTGCATAGCTCCTGATTCATCAAAGTAATAATGATCACCATTTACTTTATGAAGGCCAACCAACATGATGCCATCTTCAGGATTTAGATAATACCAGACGCCTTTGTCTTTTATCCAACCAGTTTTCATGACTCCATTTGATTCAAAGTAACGGTAATGATTATCAAACCATTTCCAGCCAGTTTGCATGGCACCAGATTTGCTAAAGTAATATTGCTTACCATCTACTTGATGGAGGCCGATTAACATAATTCCTTCTTTACCTTCAAGATAATACCAGGCATCACCATCTTTCAACCAACCAGTTTGGAGTGCGCCAGACGTAGCGTAGTAATGCCAAGAATCATTTGACCACTGCCATCCAACTTGCATAGTACCTGCAGAGCTGAAGAAATAGTTTTTACCGTCAATCTCTTTAGATCCTACAGCCATGATACCAGTTTCTGGATCCAAATAATACCATGATTCTTTATCTTTCAACCAACCAGTTTTCATAGCACCTGAGTTCGTATAGAAGTACCAGCTATTGTCTTGCCACTTCCAGCCAGTCTGCATTGCACCACTAGCATTCAAATAGTAACGAGCACCATTTATATCTTGTCTGCCAGTTAACATGTTGCCATCTTTATCCAGATAATACCATGTTTCCTGATCCTTGACCCAACCGGTTTTCATAGCTCCAGAACTTGCAAAATAGTTCCAGTGACCATCAACAAAGGCCCAGCCAGTTTGCATGATACCTTCTTTGTCAAAGTAATAAGTTGTGCCCTTGATGTCTTTTTTACCAACAGTTAGAATACCATCCTCATCATAATAGTACCAATTTGAAGCAATTTTTTGCCAAGACGATGCTTTTCCTTCCGACTGCAGGGCACCAGTACTAGCAAAGACCATCTTCTTACCATTATAAACCTGAAGACCTGTCAGCATCTTACCTTCTTTGTCAAATAGATATTTCTGACCATCAATTTCAACTAACTGACTGTAACTTCTTGCCCCACTTGATGTGATGTAATACCAAAGACCATCTTGTTTAAACCAACCAGCTTCCTGCATTTTACCATCACTATTTAGATAATACCAGTTGCCCTCAATCTTTTCTCTTTCATCAACTAAATGAAGCCATTTATTAGCCTGCATTTGTCCCTTACCATTGAAGAAATAGTAAACCCCATCAATTCGTTGCCAACCAATAGCCATCTGATCATCAGACAAGCGATACTTCCAGTAACCATCTTCTTTATACCATCTTTCACTAACAGTAGGAATATTAGGTAGTGAATCGGACACATTTGTAAAACCATTTCTGCTAATT
Source organism: Streptococcus oralis (assembly GCF_001579525.1). Classification (GTDB taxonomy): domain Bacteria; phylum Bacillota; class Bacilli; order Lactobacillales; family Streptococcaceae; genus Streptococcus; species Streptococcus oralis_M. The sequence goes on from NZ_KQ970788.1 coordinate 435,356, forward strand.
GTAAAGACTGTTGCATCCTTGGTCTGGCTAGAAGCATGTACTACCTCAATCCCATGTTTCTTAAGATAGTCTCTAGTTGTAGCAAGATTGGCTTCTGCTGCGGATGTGTGTACCACCATACTAGGAGATAGGGAGTCTAAGAAAGGAATCGTATTTGAAATGTGGGCATCATAATGATGGTTCCATTTCATCATATCCACTTTACCAATTTCAGGACCTAACTTATCCTCTGCCCCCTCAGCATTATCCAAGTCACCACCGAGATAAATCTTTTTACCCGCTACAGTAACCACTGCCACAATCGAATTGGAATTATCATCATAAACTCTCTTGAGTTTGCCATCACTGTCATATTCGTTTTTATAGTTATATAGCTGAATATCCATGTCACCTAAAGTGAAGTGACTTTCCTTCTCAGTGATGTCTTGCACAAGAGTTACGCCACGCTCTAGAGCTGTCTTGACAGCATTGTCATAATTAAAAAGATTGTCCCACAATCGCCATTTTGATGTGATGCGCTCATCTGAGTATCTCTTTAGATAAAATCTGTCTACAGGATAACGTTTCAGAACTTCATCCGCAGATCCAATATGGTCACTATGGACATGGGTTCCTAGAATAAAGTCAAGTTTCTTAATACCGAGCTGTTGCATATGTCTGAACAGTCTGTCCTCTAATACATACTCATTGTTTGTACTAATTCCTACACGACTTGGATATCGTGGATTACTTCCATCTGGAAAATCATAGTCTTCACCCATATCAATCAAGGCATAATGACCATTACTCTCAAGAATGATGGCATCACTTCCTGATACTCCTTTGGTATTGATAAAATGGATTCGGTTGCTTGAAGCATCTGCCTGAACTGCTGGTGTAAATAGTCCAAAGACAAGCAACAAGACTAGGGAAGTAAATACAAGGGTTTCTTTTATCTGTTTCTTTTTCATATAAACCACTTCTTTCTTTGATAGCGGAAGCTAGGATGGAAGATTCATCCTGGTAGTAACTTTTCTAGCTTCTTTCCGTCAATATAAGACAAAAAGAGGGAAGGAGAAGCCTGATTGTCACACTAGAAAAGGGACTAGAGTTAACAAGGAAGAACTTCAACATCCCCTCTTTTCTATATTACTAAAGAGATTTCGCCAAAAGGACCTTAGCCAAGCTAGCATCTCTTTGTTTGTAAATTGGATTTTCTTTCCAGTTGTAATGAGTATTAGGAATTTCAAAATCCTCCCCATACAAGTGGCTGATGTATTCTCTTGTATTTTCTGGAACTTTTACTAGAATCTCTTTAAAACTACATTCAGTAAGTGCTGCAAACGGCAATTCATAGTTGTAGACTTCATATCTTGTAGGATTTCCCAAGGCGTTTGTCATGTAGAAAATAGTGTCTGAGGAAATGCTTCCCTCTTTTTTATCATAGACAATAAAATCAACATTGAGGCCCTTGTAACTATAGGATAATTCTACAAGTTTATCATTGTAATAGAACTCTTTTGTTCTGACAAAGCCTTTCTCAAAAAGAACTTTCTCATCCCTTAAAAAGGCTTCGTAGTCTGGGATAATAATCCCAAAGTCCATATCTAAATCATGCGGAATCAGATCATTTTCTCTGTAGAAACCAAGTAAAGTTCCAAAATCTAACCAGATATCATAGGATTTCAGATTAGATTGATAGATGGCCTTTAGAATATCTTCAAAGTTTTCTTTGAGCAAATTGCTTCTCTTTGAATCCAAGTCGATATTGGCTTTTTGATTTAAATTTTTGATAATTGGTAGGTTTTTAACCAGGTCTTTCTTATCTCCTAAGAGACTGGCTAAACTTCTTTTTAACCATTGTAACACGTTCTATCCCTCCTTTATATAAGCGAGGAAGTCATCATGCTTCACTCGTTTTTCTAGAGGAGGAATTTCCATAAAGTCATCTCCGTAGATGGCAGAAAGGATTGGCTGATAGGCTTCAGGAATTTTGTAAACTCTATCTTCAAATGGACTATCAATCGTCGTATCCAAGAAGGACTTGTCAAATTTCGTAGAAATCCTTTTGTTCTCCATGAGGTAATCAATGAAGTCTCCATCTTTTTCTCGCATAGATAGGATGTTCATCTTACGGTTCCAAGTTTTGACGCGAGTCAAACGGAATACAAGTACAAGTAGATATCTGATGATATTCTTGAGTTTCGCATTCTTATTATGGATGCCATAAAGGGTATAGACTGATAAACGACGGTAAGTATCCAGTTTTACCATGTCCTTGTTAACATCAGCATAATAGTCAAATGGGAAAACGTCCACACAAATTCCTAAATCAATATCATTGTCGATATAGTTGTTATCATAGACAGTTCGCGCATCATAGACTCGATAAAATGGGTAAGGGTAGCGAGCGTCATTTTCCCAGGAAACCACTTTGTAGACAGGGTCATTATCTTGCAAAATAGCTTGATACAATTTATCGTATTCATCGCGTTTCAAAGAGATATCAATATCGTCATCCCAAGGAATGTAACCCTTGTGTCTCACTGCTCCCAGCAAGGTTCCATAAGCTAGTGAATAGTTGATATTCTCTTTTTGACAGAGATTGTGGATATAATCCATGACACCTAGTTCAACTTCTTTAATCTCCGCTTCATCTAGTTTTCTATAGCCGTCTCTTTTTTTATAGAGAACAGAGAAATAGTAACCTGAAATCACAAACAAGATACAACCCTGTAGAGAAATTCCATAGAAGGTTGAACTCAAGAACAAGTTAGAGATGAGAATAACAACAGTCATCAACAGGATGGTAATCAATTCATGATTGTGGCGACCTTCTTGAAGGTCTTTTTTATATTTCTTGAGACTTGAAACAATGAAGGAAAGCATAAAGATGGCCATAGGGATAAAACCTGTGATACCATCATAGAATAACAACTCAAGGTAGCCGTTGTGAGTAAGGTAATGTTGTTTGATGATGTAGGCTGAAGCATCATATTCTTTACCTAACTCATACCAGTTTCCTCCTGAATATCCAAACAGAGGACGTCTAGGGATAAAGGAAGCTGTTGACTGCCAAATGGCAAAACGGTTATTGGAGATATTCTCTTCACTTGTGTCAGTTCTCTCAAGAGAAAGATTGTTGTCTCCATTTTGTCCATTTTCTTGGTTCTTTTGGATTTGAGCTGAGTGAGCTTTCAAATATATATCGCTACTATATTTGATACCATTATAACAGACAAATACCAAACCTACAGTTACTAGAACAGTAAGAAGTGACTTGATTTTTTTAGTCCAGTTAGCCGTCATCAAAGCGTATAAAAGGGCAACGACAACCAAACAGATATAGGTTGTTCTGGAACCAGACAGTACAATATAAGCAAAGTTAAGTAGAATTGATGTGATAGCCAGAGTTTTAAGAACTGGTTTGTAGATTGACAAGCGCATCCACAAGTAAATAACCACCATCAGAGAAATAATAGAGAGATAGTTGGGACTGGCTAGAATCCCAAATAGACGAGATTCTACAAATCCTTGGCGGATTAATAACCCCTTGTAATCAAATACGCGGTAACCTTGCAACATGAAGAATTGCCAAATTGAGACAAGAACACCTAGGGTATTTGCGACAGTGATGACTGAAAAGAAGACATCAAAGAGGGCACGCGCTTTTTTCACTGTGAAAGACTGAAAGACAGGGTAGAGTGCAAAGAAATAGATGAAAAAGACAACTAAGTTCTTTATGTTTGTTGAAAATCCATACTTTACAACTAAGACCGCGGTCAGGATATTCATTATAAAAAAGAGAATCAAATACTCAATTTTTCGGACAGTCAGATAGGCTTTTTTGATAAAGAAATTATAAAGTCCCAACAAAACACCCATGAGGGTCATGCCAAGAGTGACAAATTTATTGGCCGAAATGGCCTGAAGTGGGACAATCAAGCCTGCCATACAGTAAAAAGATATAACTGATAAAAACAGCAGATTGATTTTAAAATAGTTTTTTTCAATAAATGAAATCATTGTTTCTCCTAACGCTTAGTTTGTGCAAGCAAGATTTTCGTATATAATTTTCGACTCAGGCACAAAGCTAAAAAGCTCACTTTTCTTGCTCTTGTAAAACGACTATCTAAAAGAATGTTCTTTGTGTTTTTCTTTAGATAGGCAATCAAACGGTCTTCTAAGACCCTATCCTTGAAATCTGCATCAACCAAGAGCCTATCCAATACATAGAAGTAAGCCCAGTTTAAACGCATGGTTGCAACATCTGCTAGTTCAGGATAATTCTCTCTTATAATATTCGCGTTTTGCTCATAAGCCTCAATAACGTTTAAAAATTTCAAGGAGAATTTTTGAGTCGTGATACTATTTTCACGGTGAACATAGTAGTATTTCTTCTCATTTGTTGCGACAACCTTGCGACAGTGATGAATCAAGGCAATCATGATGAAGGCATCTTCTGCTATTTTGCCAATTTCAAATCGTAGGTGTTCAAAGAGTTCTTTTTTATAAAGTTTGTTGACAGCTGTGACCGAGAGGATTTTAGCTTCCATAACCATTTTAATGGCCTCTTGGGGAGTTAATTCCCAGGTCTGAATCGTTGCAACTTGCTTTTCTGGAATTTGGTCATAGACATCATAATGTCCACACATAGAAAGATCAGCATTGGATTCTAGCATTTGGCGGTAAAGAGCCTCATACATATCTTCGTCAATGTAGTCATCACTATCGATAAAACCGATCAAATCAGAACTTGCCTCTTCAATCCCTCTATTTCGAGCATCAGACAAGCCACCGTTTTCCTTGTGAATGACACGAATCCGTTGATCTCTTTGAGCTAATTGATCACACAGTTCTCCACTATTATCCGTCGAACCATCATTGACAAGAAGAATTTCCAAGTTGGTATAGGTCTGTTTTAAAATGGATTCTACACACTTTTCCAGATAGGCTTCTACATTGTAGACCGGAACGATAACGCTTATTTTTTCTCCCATCATGCTCCATATTCTCCCTTGTACTCTGTGTAGCTCTTGTCCATGTCTGCTATAATGGCGTCATGATGCGGTACTTGCTTGTCCGCTGGTGGTGGTGTCATATAGTCCCCAAAAGCAGTGCTGAGATAGGCATCATAGCCAACTGGTATGGGCATCTCTGTTCCTTCAAATGGTAAGAAAAGATTGTCTTCAAAGGATGCGATCGGGTATTTGTTTCGCATGTAGCCGGGACCTGAGCATAATTCCGTGATTCCATCGCTCTCAGCCAGACTGTACTTGGTCATTTCTTTCTCAGCTTTTTTCCAAATGCGATAACGTAGAGATTTTGGTGTCAAACCAAGTAAAATGCGACTTCCCCATTTCATGACTGCACCATGCTTTTCTGGGACAGTTTGGGCACAGAAAAGGGAATAAATCAAGGCCCAACGGACTTGTTTCTTTCGCTCAGCTGGATTTTTAGGATAGTAATCTAAAGGTAACACATCCAAAGCTAAACCGTGTGGCAAATCCAAATCCTTTTGATAAGGCTTGATACAAGTTGTTTCCTTATCACGAATGGTAATAAAAAGGTTACGGTCTACAAAATCCTTGTGACTCTTTGACAAAAAATAACGCTCATCTGCATAACGAGGCCATAGGTCAACTAATTTTTCATAGTCCTTACGAGGCATGAAAAAGTCTAGGTCATCATCCCAAGGAATGAAGCCCTTGTTGCGAAGGGCACCAATAGCCCCTCCACCACAGAGATAGCACAACAAGTCATGTTCTTTACAAAATGCGACGAAATATTCAGCCATTTCCAGACTACGAGCCTGAATCGCTTTCAAATCACTCATGTCTCTCCTCTTCTGTCCAATAACGAGTTATATCGTTTTATTATACCATAAAAAAGCCCTAAAAATCCATCAGATACTAAGAAAAATCAAAGCCTAAACCACTTTTTCACTAGTGATTCAAACTTTGATTTTTTTATAGTATTCTATCTCATTCCCATTTGGGCGAGTTTGGTCTGGTATTTATTTTGATCAACTAGAAGTCCTTGTCCACCATAGATATCATAAGCGTCTACCCAGTCACCAAGTTCTGGGATGGTGAGTCTTTCAATGCCATTTTGAGCGCCTTCTAAGACAGATAAGCCATTGGTCAACAAGAAACTATATGGTAGATTTGTTGATGTCATGCCAAAGACTTTTCCAAGTGCCTCAGATCCTGTAAAGAGTTTAGTTGGATCTTTGATCTGCTCGAGAACGGCTGACATCACTTGTTGCTGACGTTTGGTACGTCCGTAGTCTCCTTCATCATCATCACGGAAGCGAGCATAGTTGAGCAAGGTAGAACCATTCATCTGCTGTTTTCCAACTTTGATAGTTTGGGTTGGCGACTCTGTCTCTGTTGCATGAAGGTCGTCTCCAACTGTGGCTTCTGTCAAAGGTTGACCATTCAATGTTGAGAATTGAGCATCAATCGTTACTCCGTCAGGGAAGAGGGTATCAATAGCTGTTGCAAAGGCCTGGAAGTCAACTAGGGCATAGTACTTAATATCCAAATCAAAGTTATCTTTTAGAACCTTGCGGACCATTTCAGCCCCTTTTTGCCCTTCTTGTTCCCCAAGTTCATAAGCAACATTTAGTTTGTTATCCGTTTGTTTCTGACCATTTACAATCTTACTATACCCGTCGATATAAACCAAGTTGTCACGCATAAAGCTGACGAGCTTAATCTTCTTATCCGAACCACTGACATTTAGCACCATGATTGTGTCTGTACGGGTCTCCGCACTATTTTGACCAATACGGCCATCTGTCCCCATGATTAGGATATTCACACCATCTTTGGTATCCTGACCATTAAAGACTTCTACTTGGGCTGCCTTGGCATCAGCTGGCTTATTGCTTGGATTGGCTGCCGACTGGAATCCTCGAAGAAACATGAGAATCATCCCTGCAGCCACACATGTAATCAACAGCAAGAACCAAGTCAGTATTCGTTTGAAGCGAATTCTTCTTTTTTTCTTTTTGACTTTAGGTAGAGGAGCTACCTTCTCCCGTTTCTTAGCCCGACTTCTATTTCCATAAGTCGGAAGATCAATATCGCTACTCCAAGTCTCTTCTTTTTCTTCTTGGTAGGAAGGGTGAACCTCTTGCTTGGGTCCTGTCATCTTTTGCTGCAGGTAATCAAACTCCTTTCGCTCCCGATCATTGAGGTAGTGAAAATTCTTAAAGAGATAGTCATAACGTAACTGCTCATGATGACTTAAAGAGCTTTCTTTGCTCATAGGTTCTCCTTTCCTAAATCCCTAATAGTGAAAATAGGGTAGGTTCCCAGTATCTTGTACTGGATACCAATTGTTTCTAGTTCTTGTCTGGCAAAATGAACCAGCTCTTTGGCACTATAATCCACATCGATAATGAAAAAGTATTCTCCCAAGGCTGTTTTAAGGGGGCGACTTTCTATCTTGGTTAAATCAATCCCTCGCCAAGCAAAGGTTGAAAGAGCCTTGTAAAGGGCACCGGGAAGGTTGTCCGGCAAGGTTAAGGCCAAACTCATTTTTTCAGTTTGTGATTGCATATGGATAGTGGGAATCTCAGACCCTAAAACCCAAAAACGAGTGAAATTGGCTTCCATTTCTTGGATATTTTCTGCTATCAATTCCAAACCATACTCAGCAGCTGAGTTTCTAGGCGCAATAGCCGCAAAAGGCTGGTCTGGATGTTCAGCGATAAAGCGGGCTGCATAGGCTGTGCTTGCCGTCACTTCAAGCTTGGCTTCTGGATAGTGCTCCTCTATGAATTTCTTTCCTTGAGCCAAAGCTTGAGGGTGTGAAAAAATCTTTTCAATCTTAGTATGACCAGGAACTGCCATCAGCTGCTGATGAATAGGTTGTACTATTTCTGCAACAGCCTGAATGTCCGCCTGATGAAAAAGATAATCCAAACTTTCATGCACACTTCCCTCAATGGAGTTTTCAACTGGCACCACAGAATAATCCACCAAGCCTTGTTCATAGGCCTTGATAACATCTGTGATGTTGGCAAAAGCCTGCAATTCCTCATTAGGAAAAGCAGTCTGCACAACGTGGTGAGAAAAAGATCCCTTGGGACCTAGATAGGCAATTTTCATCTCAGTTCCTCTATAATTTCCTCTGGGCTTAACTTGGTCACATCCAAAACCCGACTGGCTACTTCCTCATACCAAGCTTGTCTTTCTTGGAAAATAGTTGCTAGTTCTTCCTTACTATTATTTAGAAACAGCGGGCGCTGATTGTCCTTATCAGCTGCGATACGTTGGTAGAGGGTTTCAAAATCTGCTTTTAGGTAGATGTTATCAGGATTGGTTTTGAGCAAGTCGCGATTTCTCTGAGAAATGATAACTCCTCCGCCAGTTGACACAACTCGGTCCGTTTTTAGTAAGTCAGCTAGGACTTCTGACTCTACTTGACGAAAGGTATCTTCTCCCTTTTCAGTGAAAAAATTCGCAATGGACATGCCCAAACGTTCCTCGATTAAGGCATCCATATCGATGTAGTCAGGGTCCAATCCTCTAGCGATTGTCGACTTGCCTGCCCCCATAAATCCGAGTAATACCTTAGCCATGAATCAAGCTCTCCAAATCATCAAAGAAGCTAGGATAGCTGGTATTGATGGCTTCAGCACGGTCAAGTTCCACTTCTCCATCCGCAACCAAGAGGGCTGCAATAGCTGTCATCATTCCAATTCGGTGGTCACCAAACGTATTGACTCTAGCGCCATGAAGTCTTGATTCCCCTTTGATAATCATCCCGTCTGCTGTAGGAGTGATATCCGCCCCCATGCTATTTAAGGCATCTGCCACCACCTGAATGCGGTCGGTTTCCTTGACCTTGAGTTCCTCAGCATCCTTAATGACCGTTACACCTTGCGCTTGTGTCGCTAAAAGGGCAATAATAGGCAATTCATCAATCAAGCGGGGAATCAAGGCTCCACCAATCTCTGTTCCTTTTAAGTCAGAAGACTCGACAATTAAGGTAGCAGATTTAGCGATTGGATCAATTTCAGTTATTTCTAGTTTTCCTCCCATGGCACGAATGACATCAATAATACCAGTACGCGTCTCATTGATGCCTACATTCTGCAGCACCACACGAGAGTTTGGAACAATCAAACCTGCGACCAACCAAAAGGCTGCACTGGAAATATCTCCTGGAACAACTACCTTTTGTCCGATCAGTTTTTGTGGTCCTTGAACTGTGATTTTCTTGCCATCCACACTTAAATGGCCACCAAATTGTTGCAACATATCTTCGGTGTGGTTGCGAGTACATTCTTTCTCGATAATAACAGAACCCCCCTGAGCCTGCAAGGCTGCAAATATCAAGGCAGACTTGACTTGCGCAGAGGCGATTGGCAACTCATAGTGAATAGGTGTTAGGTTTTTCGTCCCTTTTAGGCGAAGAGGAGGCAAGTCTCGCTCTGTTTGACCAGAAATGCTGACTCCCATTTTTTTCAATGGAATCGTCACGCGATCCATAGGACGTTTGGAAAGACTATCATCTCCAAACATCTCTGCTTCGAAGTCTGCACCAGCAAGGACACCTGAAATCAGGCGAATCGAGGTGCCAGAATTCCCCATATCCAAGGCGTTCTGCGGAGCTTTTAAGCCATCCATGCCTACACCTTGAATGGTAATAACCCCATCTTTGTCCTCAATTTTAACACCAAGATCACGAAAAACCTGCATGGTTGAGAGCACATCCTCTGCACGCAGAATATCATAAACCTTGGTTTCTCCCTCAGCCAAACTTCCAAAAATAACCGAACGATGACTAATAGACTTGTCACCTGGAACCCGGATACTGCCATGTAAGTGGCGAATGTTTGTTTTTAGTTTCATAGTTGACCTCATACTTGCAATACTTTTTCTTATTTTATCACAAAAAAGCCAGAAATTCTTGAAATTTCTGGCTTTTATACATATAAAATACTATTTCAATAATTCTGAAACAGGTTCAAAGACAATTTTTTCAATGTCTGAAAGGTAAATGGACAATTGTTGCTGTTTGGCAAAGAAATCTGACAAAAGAGCATTCTCTTGGATTTGTTTGCTGAAAGACTGCATCTTTTCTTGGAAAGAGGCGTCTGGCATTTGTCCCGTTTGCGCCATGACTTGGATTTCTTGCTGGAAGGCGAGGTAATCTGCAAAAATTTTGCTAGCTTGTTCATCAGCTTGGATGGCATCTTTTGCCGCCTTAACCGCCTTGTATTCTGGTAATTCGCGTAACCCGCGACTGAGTTCATTTGCACTATCGTAAATATTTGACATGATTTTCTCCTTATTTGATGACGACTGTGTAGTCCGTATTTTCTGTAATTAAGCGCTCAGCTCGTTCTAAGTCTTGAGCATTTTTAAAGGAAATTTGTAGAATCCCGTGAATATCCTCACGGTTTTCTTCGTTGATGTGAATGTTGACCAAGGAAGTTCCTCGTAGCAATTCCAAAATCCGCAAGATGACATCTTCTTCATCGGGAACGTCGACATAGAGGTCGTAAGAGCTATCCACACCACCACGCTTATGGATTTCCATGGTCTGCCGTTGCTCACGTGCTTGATTGAAAAAGTTCCAAATTTGCTCTTCATCTCCCTTGGTGATGGCTTGTCCAACCTCATCTAGGCGCTCCTTGAAATCCTCAATCCGCTCTAGGATGGTCTCGCGATTGTATAAGAGAATGGAAGTCCACATACCTGGCTCGCTTTCCGCAATCCGAGTCATATCTCGAAATCCACCCGCCGCAAAGCGTCTTGCCAGCTCATGTTCTTGAGCATAAACTGCTGTCTGCTCCATGAGACTGGAGGCCAGAATATGAGGAAAATGGCTAATCTGAGAAGTCACCCGATCATGCTCCTTGGCATCAATCTCGATAAAACGAGCGTGAAGGCCTGAAAGAAGATCTTTCATTTCCTCAAGTGTTTCAGGACCTGTTAGGCTTGAAGGTGTGAAGATATAGTAGGCATTTTCAAAGAGATTGACATCCGCAGAAGCTGCCCCTGTCTTGTGGCTACCAGCCATGGGATGGGCCCCGACAAAGCGAACAGGCTTGCCAGCTAAATACTGCTCCGCTGCTTCCACAATGGCTGACTTGGTTGAGCCTGCATCTGAGATAATGACGCCTTCTTTCAAATCTAAATCTGCCAGTTCCTTAATAAAAGCAATGGTCTGTTTGATTGGCAAGGTCAGGATGATGACATCTGCTAGGGGAGCTAAACTGGCAAAATCATCCGTCGCACGGTCTATCATTCCTCGCTCCAAGGCAATGTCTCTCGAAGCCTGACTGCGATTATAACCCAAAATTTCATAATCCGGATGATCACGCTTGATACCGAGCGCCATCGAAGTACCAATCAAACCGAGACCTGCGATATAGATGTTTTTTGCCATAAGGACTCCTTAATAGTTCTTTGTATAGTCTCGGTGCTTGGCAACTGCCTCTTTTAATTCTTCAAGATTATCTGATGAGAATTTTTCAAGGATTTCCTGCGCCAGAACCGTTGCTACAACGGCTTCCATGACCACACCTGCTGCTGGAAGAGCGGTCGGATCACTTCTTTCCACAGTTGCCTTGTAAGGTTCGTGAGTCTCGATATCCACACTCATAAGTGGTTTATAAAGAGTGGGAATGGGTTTCATAACACCACGAACAACAATTGGTTGTCCATTGGTCATACCACCTTCGAAACCACCTAGATTATTGGTACGACGAGTATATCCGTCTTCTTTAGACCAGAGAATTTCATCCATAACTTGGCTGCCTTTTCGGTAACCAGCTTCAAAGCCGAGACCAAATTCCACCCCTTTAAAGGCATTGATAGAAACAACTGCTTGGGCCAATCGCGCATCTAATTTTCTATCCCATTGGACATAGGAACCGAGGCCAACTGGAACACCTCCGACGACTGTCTCCACAACCCCACCAATGGTATCACCGTCACGTTTGATTTGGTCAATATAATCCTTGATTTCTTGTTCTCGTTCTTGGTTGACAATAGAAACTTCAGACTGGGCAGCTCTTTGCTTAATCTCAGCGACTGTTAGATTTTCAGGAACATCGATTTTCTTACCACCAAAGATCACAACGTGGTTAGCAATCTCCATATCCAGCTCAGCTAAGAGACGTTTAGCTACTGCTCCGACTGCCACTCGCATGGTGGTTTCACGAGCAGATGACCGCTCCAAGGAATTTCGCAAATCGTCAAAACGGTACTTGATGCCCCCTACCAAGTCGGCGTGACCTGGACGAGGATGAGTGATTTTTCGCTTGCTTTTAAGGCGGTCTTCAATATCCTCCGCGGACATGATATCTAGCCATTTTTGATGGTCTTTGTTGATGACATCCATGGTAATGGGAGCCCCTGTCGTCTTCCCGTGGCGAACGCCAGAAGTAAAGACAACCTGATCACTCTCAATCTTCATACGACCACCACGACCGTAGCCACCCTGACGGCGTTTAAGGTCCCCATTAATATCCTCAGCTGTCAAAGGAAGTCCAGCTGGAATTCCCTCGATGATAGCTGTCAGACGGGGGCCGTGTGATTCTCCTGCAGTTAAATATCTCATACGTTCTCCTTATTTTATCAAGTAGTCTTTCATCTCTTCCAGAGAAACTGGGTGAATGGCCGCTGAACCAAGCTCTGGTACCAAGACCAATTTCAAGGTGTTCCCACGCGCTTTCTTATCATGAGTCAAAGCTTGATAAAGTTTATCAACATCCCAGTTTTCATAGTCAACAGGCAAACCAAATTTCTGACACATAGCTGTGATGGACTGGGTTATACCAGCTGGCATGAGGCCTTTTTCCTCAGCAACCTTGGAAATCTGTACCATGCCCATGGCCACAGCCTCACCATGCATAACCTTGCCATAACCTGCAGTCGCTTCAATGGCATGACCAATAGTGTGCCCAAAATTGAGGTAAAGACGGACACCATTATCCAACTCATCCTCAACCACCATCTTGCGCTTAACCTGACAAGAATGTTCAATCAAAGTCTCCGTATGTTCCAAAATGCTCTCTACAGAACCATCTAGCTCCGTCAAGAGAGCCCACAGTTCTGGATCCTCAATCAAGCCGTACTTGATAACCTCTCCCATCCCTTCAATCAGCTCTCTTTTTCCGAGTGTTTCAAGGACAAGCGGGTCAATCAGAACCCCATCTGGTTGAGCAAAAGTTCCCACCATATTTTTAGCAAAAGGAGTATTGACACCTGTCTTTCCACCAATAGAAGAATCAACCTGAGCAGTCAAACTAGTCGGAATCTGAACAAAGTGAATACCTCGCATATAGGTAGAGGCTACGAAACCAGCTAGGTCCCCAACGACACCACCACCTAGAGCCACGATTCCATCGCTACGAGTCAGACCTTGCTTGACTAAAAATTCATAGACCTTCTGAACAGTTGTTAAATTTTTTCGTTCTTCGCCTTCTAAAAAGTCAAAAACAGCTACCTGAAAACCAGCATCTTCTAAGCTTAGTTTAACCTTCTCTGCATAGAGAGAAGCTACATGGTTATCTGTCACAATGACTACCTTTTGTGGTTGCCAGAGTTCTCGCAACCATTGACCAGCCTGAGCCAGACAACCTTTTTCAATCTGAATATCATAAGGATGATGCGGAATATCGATTCTGATTTTCATAGTAGGGTCTCCTTTTCACTATTTATATTTTTCTGTTAAGGACTGCCAAATCTCGTCTGTCGGCATTTCTTTACCTGTCCACAGTTGAAAAGCTTCAGCAGCTTGATAGAGCAACATTCCTAGACCATTGACAGCTGAATTGCCCTGACTTCTAGCCCATTTCAAAAATGGGGTCTCAAAGGGTTGGTAAATAATATCTGCCACCAATAGAGTTTCTGGTAAGACTATGCTTTCAGGAACTGGGGATGATTTGCCATACATTCCCACACTAGTCGCATTGACGAGCAGGTCCGATTTGGCAATCTTTTCTTGCAGTTCAGAAATATCCTCCAAAGCATACAAGTCCACTTTAAAGCCTGTCTGCTCCTGTAACTTATCTAGGTAAGGTCTTGTTTTTTCCATGGAAACTGAACGAACAAAAACAGAAATCTGACTGACACCATCCAAAATAGCCTGAGCCAAAATGGACTTGGCTGCACCACCTGCCCCCAGCAGTGTCATCTTCTTACCTGTAATTGTAAAAGAAGGCAAGCTCTTAAAGAATCCCTTGCCATCTGTATTATATCCAATTAACGTTCCGTCTTGATTAACAACTGTGTTGACCGCCCCAATCAAACGAGCCTCATCACTCAACTCATCCAGATAAGGAATCACTTGCTCCTTGTAAGGCATAGACAGGTTGATGCCAAACATCTGGTAACGTCGAATATTGGCGACTGTTTCTGCCAAATCACCCGCTTCAATCTCCCAAGCTACATAGGCACCATTAATAGCTGTCGCCTCAAAGGCCCTATTGTGGATAAAGGGTGAAATAGAGTGTTTGATGGGATTGGCAACAACTGCAGCTAAACGTGTATAGCCATCAAGCTTCATCCAAAATCTCCCTGATTTTCTTCATGTTTGATAGCGAAATCTGACCTGGGGCACTCGCTTCATCCAGACTAGCAAATGACCAACTTGAACCCGTCACATCTGAAGTAATGCGTGATACCTTGCCCATTTTCCCCATGGAAATGGTCACGTACTCTTGCTCAGGATTGAGTGTCTTAAATCCTCGTGTGTAGTTCATCAGATCTAAAACATCCTGCTCCGTATGGGCCATAACTGATACCTTGACCACTTTGGGAGAGAGACTGGTCAACTCAGACAAAATCTCCATCATGTTTTCAGGTGTCTCCTGGAAATTATGGTAACTCAAAACAAGATTTGGAAAATCCAACATTTCCTCAAAAACGTCCTTGTAGCTGAAATACTCAAAATCTACATAATCCGGCTGATAAAGCTGAGTAACTTCCTTAATGATTTGAACATACTCTTCTGAGGAAAGTTCGATTTCTCCTCCCTCAGCGCGGGTCCGAAGGGTAAAGACAAGTTCGCGTCCTGCAAATTTCTCAAAGATAGCGGGTGCTACCTGTAAAATAGCGTCCTTTGTAAGAAAGTCCGCACGCCACTCAATGATATCGGCATCTTCATACCTAGTGGCATCCAGTTCTTGCGCTTCTTCCAAACTTCTTGGCATTACTGAAACGATTAATTTCATCTACTAACCTTCATACTAATCACCTTGAGGTAATTACTGCTTTCATCTTTTTTATTATAGGCAAAGTCTGCTGGAAGTCCGTATTGGTTCAAGACCTGATACCTTCTTCCTGCAAAACCTTTATCAATTTGTTCTGTAAATTTCTGGAGGGAAACATTGGCAGCATTGGTACTGGCAATGATAATACCTCCCGGATTTAAAATCTCTAGACTCTGGGAAATCAACTTGTGATAGTCCTTAGCTACAGAGAATGTTTGTTTTTTATTGCGGGCAAAGCTTGGTGGATCAAGAACAATCATATCATAGGTCAAGCCTTTTCGCTTGGCATACTTGAAGTACTCAAAGACATCCATGACGATAAAACGATGATTGTCCATGCTGAGTCCATTTGCCTGAAAATGGGCTTCTGATAGCTCTCTAGACCGTTTGGCCAAGTCGACAGAAGTCGTCTCACTAGCGCCTCCCATAGCTGCAGCAACAGAAAAGGCAGCCGTATAGGAAAACATATTGAGCAAGGATTTTCCCATGGCTAGACCGTCAACCAAACTCCCACGAACCTCATGCTGGTCTAGGAAAATCCCTGTCATCAAGCCATCATTCATAAAGACTTGATAGAGTACCCCATTCTCAAGAACAGTAAAGTAATCTGGCGCTTCCTCACCATAAACATAGGCAGACTCGTAGTCTAGACCTTTAAAACGAATCTTTTCATAAGCCCCCAAGACCTCAGGAAAAACTTCCTTAAAAGCCTTTACGATCAGCTCACGAATCTGGTAAACAAAGGAGTTGTACCAAGAAAAAACAGCATAATCTCCATAGAGATCAACAGTCAGACCACCAAAACCATCCCCCTCTTGGTTAAAAAGGCGAAAGGCAGTAGTCAAGTCATCTTGATAATAAGGCTTTCTAGCTTCCTTGGCCTTACGAAACAGGATTTCAAAAAAGTCTTGATTGAAACGCACCTTTTCCTTGCTGATCAACCAGCCGATTCCCTTGTTCTGCTGGGAAAGATAGGCACTCCCTAAAAACTTCCCGTCTTGACTAAGAACTTCTACTGCCTGATCTGTCAGATCAAGATCTGTTAAATCACTTGCTTCCAAAAGAACTAGACCCTTAGCTAGCTTTTTTTCAACACGTCTGCTGACCCTAATTCTATTCATAGCTACTATTATAGCAAATTTTGTGACAATTCTCAAAAAAGAAACCGTTTAACCAGTTGTACTTTAGTTTACTGAGTGTCATTTTTGTTAAAATAAGTATATGCCATTTACTTTTTCACCAAAATATCCTTTCCCTTGTGATGGAAGGAGAGTTTCCACGCGCTAAAAATAGACAAAAACAGAAATGAGTATAGAATCTTGCGCAAACGTTTGCCTAGTTCTAAACTTTATGGTAGAATAAAACACAACATTGATAAGCAAGAGGAAAAACAATGCAAAATCAGACACTTATGCAATACTTTGAATGGTATCTGCCACACGACGGCCAACACTGGGCTCGACTAACAAATGACGCAGAGCACCTAGCAAACCTTGGTATCAGCCATGTCTGGATGCCACCTGCCTTCAAGGCAACCAACGAAAAAGATGTCGGCTATGGTGTTTACGATCTTTTTGACCTAGGCGAATTTCATCAAAAAGGGACTGTCCGTACCAAGTATGGGTTTAAAGAAGACTATCTTCAAGCCATTCAAACCCTAAAGGCACAGGGAATTCAACCTATGGCCGATGTGGTGCTCAATCACAAGGCTGCTGCCGATCATATGGAAGCCTTTCAGGTTATTGAAGTGGACCCTGAGGATCGTACCCTTCAACTAAGCGAGCCCTTTACTATCAATGGTTGGACTCACTTTACTTTCGATGGCCGCCAAGACACCTACAATGACTTCCACTGGCACTGGTACCACTTCACAGGTACAGACTACGATGCCAAGCGCCGTAAGTCTGGCATTTACCTGATCCAGGGAGACAATAAAGGTTGGGCCAACGAGGAATTGGTCGATAACGAAAACGGTAACTACGACTACCTCATGTATGCTGACCTAGACTTTAAGCATCCTGAAGTCATCCAAAATCTCTATGACTGGGCTGACTGGTTCATGGAAACGACTGGTGTAGCTGGTTTCCGTTTGGATGCCGTTAAGCACATTGACTCCTTCTTTATGGGCAATTTCATCCGTGATATGAAGGAAAAATACGGAGAAGATTTCTATGTTTTTGGGGAATTTTGGAACCCTGACAAGGAAGCCAATCTAGACTATCTCGAGAAAACAGAAGAACGCTTTGACCTTGTTGATGTTCGTCTCCACCAGAATCTCTTTGAAGCTAGTCAGGCTGGAGCAAGCTACGACCTTCGTGGCATTTTCACAGATAGCTTGGTTGAACTAAAGCCTGACAAGGCTGTCACTTTCGTTGACAACCACGATACCCAAAGAGGTCAAGCCCTCGAATCGACTGTTGAAGAATGGTTCAAGCCAGCAGCCTATGCCCTTATTCTATTACGCCAAGATGGGCTTCCATGTGTCTTTTACGGAGACTATTACGGTATCTCAGGGCAATTTGCTCAACAAGATTTCAGAGAAGTTCTTGGTCGTCTCCTAGCCATCCGAAAAGACAGAGCCTATGGAGAGCAAACAGACTACTTTGACGATGCTAACTGTATTGGATGGGTCCGTTCAGGCGCTGAACATCAATCCCCAATCGCTGTCCTTATCTCAAATGACCAAGAAAACAGCAAATATATGTTTATTGGCCAAGAATGGGCTGGCCAAACCTTTGTTGACCTCCTTGAAAACCATCCAGCACAAGTTACAATCAATGCTGACGGTTATGGAGAATTCCCAGTAGCGGCGGGTTCAGTCAGTGTCTGGGCAACAAAATAAACCTATCAGTTATAAGTCAAATCCAACCGGATTTGGCTTTTTTGTATGCGCAAAAAGACCTACCCAAATGGATAGATCTTTATTGTCTTATAATTTACCTGCTACTGCATCCAAGAGTTCTTGGATTTTCGCTTGGTTGCTTCCTCCTGCCATGGCCATGTCTGGTTTACCACCACCACGTCCATCAACGATTGGAGCCAATTCTTTGACAAGGTTTCCTGCATGCACATCCTTTGTCTTGCTAGCTACAAGAGCATTGACTTTGTCACCGATAGCTGCGACAAGAACAAGCACATCAGAGTAGTCTTTTTGTTTCCAGTTATCTGCAAAGGTGCGAAGGGCACCTGCGTCGGATACAGAAACTTGGCTTGCAATGTAACGGTGACCGTTGACTTCCTTCACATCCTTGAAGACATCAGCTGCAGCTGCAGCTGCGGCTTTTTCTTTCAATTCTGCATTTTCTTTTTGAAGCTGACGAAGTTGTTCTTGAAGTCCTTCAACCTTATGAGGAACTTCCTTGAGTTGAGGTGCTTTCAAGGTTGCTGCGACGGCTTTCAAAGCGTCTTCTTGTTCGCGATAGGCTTCAAAGGCTTCCTTACCAGTCACTGCCAAGATACGGCGGGTACCTGAACCGATTCCTTCTTCTTTGACAATCTTGAAGAGACCAATCTCAGAAGTGTTACCAACGTGGGTACCACCACAGAGTTCCACAGAGTAGTCACCGATAGTCACTACACGGACTTCCTTGCCATACTTCTCACCAAAGAGGGCCATAGCTCCCATTTCTTTAGCAGTGTCAATATCTGTCTCAACAGTCTTAACTGCAATTGCTTCCCAGATTTTTTCGTTGACTTGCTGTTCAATGGCACGCAATTCCTCAGCAGTCACTGCTTGGAAGTGAGTAAAGTCAAAGCGGAGAAATTCTACCTCATTAAGTGAACCTGCTTGAGTTGCGTGGCTACCAAGGATATTGTGAAGAGCCGCATGGAGCAAGTGAGTTGCTGTGTGGTTTTTCATGACACGGTGACGACGATTGGTATCAATTGCCAAGGTGTATTCTGCATTCAAATTAAGTGGAGAATGGACTTCAACCGTATGTAGTGGCTGGCCATTTGGTGCTTTTTGAACATCTGTCACTGTAGCCACGATGTTTCCAGTAGCATCCAAGATTTGACCGTGGTCAGCTACTTGTCCACCCATTTCCGCGTAGAATGGTGTTTCAGCAAAGATGAGAGAGGCAGTTCCTTCAGATACAGATTCTACTTCTGCATTGTCCGCTACGATAGCCACCAACTTAGAAGGCAATTGACTAGCATTGTAGTTAAAGACGCTCTCCACTGTGATGTTTTGTAGGGTTTCATTTTGCATACCCATTGAGCCACCCTTGACAGCTGACGCACGCGCACGCTCTTGCTGCTCTTTCATGGCTACTTCAAAACCTTCACGATCTACAGTCATACCGGCTTCTTCAGCGATTTCTTCTGTCAATTCAACTGGGAATCCATATGTATCGTAGAGTTTGAAGACATCTGAACCAGCGATAACGCTTTGTCCTCTCGCTTTCAAGTCAGATACAATGGTTTCCGCAAAGTGTTGACCTGAGTGAAGGGTACGAGCAAATGACTCTTCTTCGCTCTTAACAATTTTTTCGATAAAGTCACGTTTTTCAAGCACTTCTGGGTAGTAGCTTTCCATGATTTTTCCAACAGTTGGAACGAGTTTGTAAAGGAAAGGCTCGTTGATTCCCAATTTTTGACCATGCATAGAAGCACGACGGAGAAGGCGGCGAAGGACATAACCACGGCCTTCATTTCCTGGAAGGGCACCATCACCGATGGCAAATGAAAGAGAACGAATATGGTCCGCAATGACCTTAAAGCTCATGTTATCGCCATCTTGGTCGTAGACCTTACCTGACAATTTCTCAACTTCACGGATAATCGGCATGAAGAGGTCCGTTTCAAAGTTTGTCTTAGCCCCTTGGATAACAGCCACCAAACGCTCCAAACCAGCGCCCGTATCAATGTTCTTGTGTGGCAATTCTTTGTATTCGCTACGAGGAACAGCAGGATCAGCGTTAAATTGTGACAAAACGATATTCCAGATTTCGATGTAACGGTCGTTTTCGATATCTTCTGCAAGCAGACGAAGACCAATATTTTCTGGGTCAAATGCTTCTCCACGGTCAAAGAAGATTTCTGTATCAGGTCCAGAAGGTCCAGCACCGATTTCCCAGAAGTTGTCTTCGATTGGGATCAAGTGGCTTGGGTCCACTCCTACTTCAATCCAGCGGTTATAAGAATCCTTATCGTCTGGATAGTAGGTCATGTAGAGTTTTTCAGCTGGGAAATCAAACCATTCAGGACTTGTCAAAAGTTCATAAGCCCAAGTGATAGCCTCGTCACGGAAGTAATCCCCGATAGAGAAGTTGCCCAACATTTCAAACATGGTATGGTGACGCGCAGTCTTCCCTACGTTTTCGATGTCATTAGTACGGATGGCTTTTTGCGCATTGGTAATACGCGGATTTTCAGGGATGATGGTTCCGTCAAAGTATTTCTTAAGAGTTGCTACCCCAGAGTTAATCCACAAAAGAGTTGGGTCATTTACAGGAACCAAGCTGACTGATGGTTCTACAGAGTGACCTTTGCTTGCCCAGAAATCAAGCCACATTTGGCGAACTTGAGCACTAGATAGTTGTTTCATAATATCTCCTTATTACTTGTTTAATTTGATTGGCTTTCCAGCATCTCCACATAGTCAATCGCGACACAGAGGGAAATGACTAGGTCTGCATAAGAGTCTTCATAGACGGTTACGGTGTAAGTTGAGGTCAAATGGAAAATCTCTTTCCGAATTTCGGCAATCACTTGGTCGCGGTCATCCAGCAATTTGAAATTCAAATCCCAGATATTGCCCTCGATACGAAGCCCTAGATCATCAAACTCATACTTATCTCGAAAGAAGGTCAACTTCTTACGAATGACGAAATTGGAACCGTTTCGTAACTGGATAGTAAAGCGAGGAAGCAAGGTGAAAAATTCTTTACTAATCTCACTTACTTGCTCACCATAGGCGTCATAGATGGTAAAGGTCTTAGGAATTTGGAAGAAAGAGCCCTCTACCTGATAATTTACTACTCCTCTATCATCTTTAATATCGAAGCGTTCGCCTCCAAGACGAAATTTTTGTTTGACTAGAAATGTTCTCATATACACCTCCAAAAAGCAAAAGACAAGTCCATATCACGAAGGGCGAAAAACCGCGGTACCACCTTCATTCAATGAACTTGTCATTCTCTTGTTCTTATGCAATTGTGTGATTGAGTAGCATGATTTTCTACCTTAGATGGCTCGCAGCACCGCCATTTCTCTGAACTAAGATAACTGAAAATCAATTCTCAACTTTCTTATTATATCGTTTTTTGGGTTCTGCGTCAACTGGAAAAGCTGACAAGAAAGCATATCTCCTATTTCCGATACATTTTAAACTGTAGGAAGAGGTCACTATATTTTCCTGTCCATTTATGGTCAAACTTCTCATAAACTTCTAGGTGTTTCATGGTATCAGCGTCTGGATAGAAGGACTTGTCTTCTTTGGTCTCCTCTGGGAGCAGTTCCTTGGCTGTGTTATTTGGTGTTGCATAGCCGACATACTCCGCATTTTTCAGAGCATTGTCGGGTTTCAACATAAAGTTGATAAAGGCGTAGGCTGCATCTTGGTTTTTCACAGTTTTTGGAATGACCATGTTATCAAACCAGAGATTGCTGGCCTCAGTCGGAACAACATATTTGAGGTTAGGATTTTTCTCCAACATCTGGCTGGCTTCCCCTGAGAAGGTCACACCGATAGCCGCATTGTTCTGAATCATGTAACCCTTCATCTCGTCCGCCACAATGGCCTTGATATTTGGAGTCAGTTTGTAGAGCTTATCCACCGTCTCTTCCAGCTGCTGAGGATCCTTGGAGTTGAGACTGTAACCGAGTGAGTTAAGCCCGAGTCCCAGCACCTCACGCGCCCCATCAAAGAGCATGATAGAATTCTTATATTCTGGCTTCCAGAGGTCATCCCAATGCTCAGGTGCTTCTTCTACCATGGTTTCATTGTAGACGATTCCCAAGGTACCCCAGAAATATGGGATAGAGTACTGGTTATTTGGGTCAAAAGACTGATTAAGAAATTCTGGACCAATATTCTCAATTCCCTCAATTTTACTATAATCCAGTGGAACTAAAAGGTCTTCGTCCTTCATCTTGTTAATCATGTACTCACTTGGGATGGCAATATCATAGGTTGTTCCACCCTGCTTGATCTTGGTATACATGGCTTCGTTAGAGTCAAAGGTCTCGTACTGGACTTGGATCCCTGTTTCTTCTGTGAATTTCTCCAAAAGTTCTGGATCAATGTAGTCTCCCCAGTTGTAGATAACCAGTTTTTGGCTATCTCGACTGTTGATTTTACTATCTAGATGAGACGCAATCCCCCACAAGACAAGGATAATCGCTACAATTCCCGCTAAAAATGAATAGAGTTTTTTCATGCTTGCTCCTCCTTCTCACGTGAGATAAAGTAATAGCCAACAACCAGGATAATACTAAAGAGAAAGACAAGGGCAGAGAGGGCATTGATTTCTAGCGAAATCCCCTTACGAGCACGAGAGTAAATCTCGACTGACAGGGTTGAAAAGCCATTTCCCGTTACAAAGAAGGTCACGGCAAAGTCATCCAGCGAATAGGTGAAGGCCATGAAATAACCTGCAATGATAGACGGTGTCAGATAAGGGAGCATGATTTCTTTAAACATCTGAAACTGGCTGGCACCTAGGTCATAAGCCGCGTGAATCATATCATCATTCATTTCCTTGAGACGAGGTAAGACCATCAAGACCACAATAGGGATGGAAAAGGCCACGTGACTAGATAGAACCGTCAAAAATCCAAGTGAAAACTTAAGCTGGGTAAAGAGAATCAAGAAGCTGGCACCAATCATAACGTCAGGCGCAACCATCAAAATATTATTAAGAGATAGAAAGGCTTCTTGGTATTTCTTACGAGACTGATAGATATAGATGGCACCGAAAGTCCCGATAACTGTCGCAATTAAGGCTGATAGAAAGGCCAAGAAAAAGGTTTGAGTGAGGATCAACATGAGACGACCATCACCAAACATGGTTTGAAAATGACTCAAACTAAAACCAGTAAAGCTGTTCATATCATCGCCAGCATTAAAGGCATAGCCAATCAAGTAAAAAATTGGTAAATAAAGGATGATAAAAACAAAGGCTAGGTAGAGATTGGCAAATTTTTTCATCGTTCTCTCCTTTCCTTGGTCACCCACATGGTGAGAAACATGGTCAGGATAAGAATCACACCGATGGTTGAACCCATACCGTAGTTGTCATTTGTCAGGAAGTTCTGCTCAATGGCTGTCCCCAAGGTGATAACACGGTTCCCACCAATTAAACGTGTCAGCATGAAGAGGCTCAAGCTGGGGATAAAGACGGACTGTACTCCACTTCTCACCCCATTCATAGACAGAGGGAAGATGACGTGGCGGAAGGTTTCCCACTTGGTCGCACCGAGGTCGTAGCTGGCATTGATGAGATTGTTGTCCATATCGTCCAAAACATTGAAGATAGGCAAAATCATAAAGGGAAGCTCGATATAGCTTGCGACAAAAATAAAGGAGAAATCAGTAAAGAGCAACTGCTGTGAACCGATTCCGATAAATTCCAAGAATTGGTTAATGGAGCCATTCTGACCAAAAATACCGATAAAGGCATAAGCCTTAAGGAGCAAATTAATCCATGTCGGCAGGATAATCAGCATGAGCCAGAGTTGACGGTGCTTGAGACGAGTCAAAAAGAGGGCTGTCGGATAGCTGATGAAAAGCGTTACTATGGTCACAATCCCCGCATAGAGCACAGAGTTGAAGCTCATTTTAAGGTAGGTCAAGTTTTGTGACGCAAAGTAAGATTTATAGTTTTCTAAACTAAACTGCCCTTCAATGTTGAAAAAGGATTGTCCGAAAATCAAGACCAAGGGTGCGAGGACAAAGAGGGCAATCCAAAGCATGTAGGGCACTACAAAGAGTTTAGAGGTTGTTTTCTTCATCTCTTTCCTCCTCGATCGCGTTAATCAGACCTGCTTCTTGCTCTTCGATTTCTACGTATTCTTCAATACGAGCATCGAACTCTTCTTCGGTTTCGTTGAGACGCATAATGTGGATATCTTCTGGTTCAAAGTCCAGACCGATTTCCTCACCCACAATGGCCTTACGAGTTGAGTGGATCATCCATTCATTACCGAGTTCGTCATAGGCGATAATCTCGTAGTGAACCCCACGAAAAAGCTGGGTATCAACTTTAACTTGGAGCTTGCCTTCTTCAGGAAGGGTAATGCGCAAATCCTCTGGACGAATGACAACCTCAACAGGCTCATTTGGCTTCATCCCACCATCGACCGCTTCAAAGCGTTTGCCGTTAAACTCGACCAAGTAGTCCTCAATCATGGTTCCTGGCAAGATATTTGACTCACCGATAAAGGTCGCAACAAAATGGTTGATTGGCTCATCGTAGATATCAACAGGTGTTCCAGATTGAACAATCTCGCCATCGTTCATAACGAAAATCCAGTCACTCATGGCGAGAGCTTCTTCCTGATCGTGAGTGACAAAGACAAAGGTGATTCCCAATCGTTGTTGCAGTTCACGCAGTTCGTACTGCATGTCTGTTCGCAATTTCAAGTCCAGCGCTGACAAAGGTTCATCCAACAAGACCACACGGGGTTGGTTGATGATGGCACGGGCAATGGCTACACGCTGACGTTGTCCTCCAGAGAGTTTACGGATGGAACGTTTTTCATAACCTTCCAACTGAACCATCTTGAGAACTTCTGCTACGCGTTGTTCGATTTCTTTCTTGTCGATTTTACGCAAGCGGAGGGGAAAGGCAACATTTTCAAACACATTCATATGTGGAAACAAGGCATAGGATTGAAAGACGGTATGAACATCACGTTTATTGGTTGGGATATCATTGATCCGCACCCCATCCAGTAAAATATCCCCTGTCGTCGCATCCAGTAAACCTGCAATGATGTTTAGGATGGTTGATTTTCCTGAACCAGATGCGCCTAAAAGAGTGTAGAACTTCCCTTCTTCCAACTCAAAGTTAATGTCTTTGAGAACCTTGGTGTTGCTGTCTTCAAAAACTTTAGAGACGTTTTTGAATTCAATGATTGGTTTTTTCAATTCCTCTAAATTCCTTCTTCTTCGTAAATTAACAGATTGGGACCTTGTTAGAATGCTAGACACAAGCGTAGGAAATAAATTGACCTAAACCTCATTTAGCGATAAAATCCCAATCTTTGAATGCTATGTAAAAATAATGTTATTCGTGTTCACCCAAGATACGAACTTCTCGCTCTAAGGTAACACCTGAATGTTCTTTAACTTTTTCAATGACAGACTCAATTAAGTCTTCATAATCTCTTGCAGTCCCATCGGCTACATTAATCATAAAGCCTGCATGTTTTTCTGAGACTTCGACACCACCGATACGGTAGCCCTTCAAACCAGCTTCTGAAATCAATTGTCCTGCAAAATGCCCGACTGGACGCTTAAAGACTGAACCACAAGATGGGTATTCTAATGGTTGTTTGAGTTCACGTAGGTGCGTCAAGCGATCCATCTCTTGCTTGATAACTTGATGATTTCCTGGGGCTAGGGCAAATTTAGCTGACAAGACAATGGCCCCAGAATCCTGAATAGCTGAATGGCGGTAACCAAAAGCCAAGTCCTTGACTGACAAGGTCTCGATTTCCCCTTCCTTGGTCAAAATTTGACAAGACTGCAAGATGTGAGCAATCTCTCCTCCATAAGCACCCGCATTCATAAAGACAGCTCCGCCGATGCTTCCAGGAATCCCACAAGCAAACTCAAAACCAGTCAAACTATGACGAAGGGCAATACGTGTCGTTTCGATCAAGTTGGCTCCTGCTTCTGCTTCGATGGTATAGCCATCAACCGAAACGTTATTAAGCTTATCGCACAAGATGACAAAACCACGGATTCCACCTTCACGAACGATGATATTGCTGGCATTCCCAAGCACCATCCAGGGAATATTCTCTTGATTGGCAAATTGGACGACACGGGCCATCTCATAGCGATTGCGTGGCAAAACTAGATAATCCGCTCGACCTCCAACCTTGGTATAGGTATAGGTCTTCAAGGGTTCCTTAAAACGAATATCGATTCCTTCTAGGATTTCAAGCATTTTTTCTTTTACTGACATGTCACTCTTCCTTTTTCAAAATTCATTCCATTATACCATTTTTAGAGACATTTGACGACCATAAAAAGAGCTTGTTTTATCTTTACATAAAAAAAGAGGTGAACCTCTTTTTATGATGATTTTTTCCAAAATGTAGATTTTGTTAGCCAGACAAAGACTAGAAGTTCTACGAAAAGAATGAACTCAACTAGAAGCGGATTTGCAATCCAGCCTACCTGAGATAAGGCTGGAGCCAAGTCAAACAAGGCATGCAAACCATAGGCAGCAAGGAGGTAGATCCATTTCTTTTGACGAACACTTTGATAGACCCAGATAGAGAGACCAATTTGCAGAATCAGAGCAAGCACACGCTCAACTCCTAGTAAATAAACCTGCCAAACCGATAGAGACTGGACCGTTTCGAGTGTAGACTTTGGAAGGAGATTGGCTACATCAGTATTTGAAGACTGGATGAGCGAAAAGAGAATCAACAAACTGATCAAGCTCCCCATTCCGAGATAGAGCATCTCCAAACCCCCATGTCCCAAGCCATAAGCCAAAGCGTCTTTCTCTTCTACACTTCTCTTTTTCTCCAACCATTTAAAAAAGGCAAGACGAGCTGTTTCCTCAAAGAGGGCAGCCATGGCGATTCCATAAAGGACGTATAAGAAAGGCTGCTCCTGCATGAGCGGAATGGTTCCATCTTTTTGCGGATGGAGTATCAGAAGGTGAACCATCTTCTCTAACACTTGAGAAGAAACAAAAAATGCGATTGCCCCCAAGCCCATCACTGCAAGAGAGATTTTAAACCGTTTTTTGGCATACCAAGTTCCACTTACTAGAATGAGAACCAAAGCGATCATGGTGAGGATAATATGTACTGTCATCTTTTTCTCCTATTCTGACTTATCAATATCTTTCTTCATCTCGTCAACGTTAAATTTGGCAAATAAATACTGGCGATCTTGGACTGGAAAACGTTGATCCAACTGGTCGACTGCCCCAACCTCGATCATTCCTTCTTTGATAACAAAGTCCATCACATGCCCACCAAAGGTCAAGTCATCTGAGATAAAATGCAAATGGTAGCCTGCAACACTCACCCCATGGAAAATTTCCGGTGTCCAAAATCCAACAATAGTTCCCGATACATTTTCACGGCTATATTCAGGTTGGTGGGTGGCAACCTCAGCAAACTTGGTGTCTGTTGTTGACTTGGGGATCATCCGCACATGCATTTGTGAAAATTCGCCATGAATCTTGATGGAACGAAAGAGATTTTCCCCATCATAGTAGGACTCAATTCGTTTTTCCAATTCCTTGTCTGTCATCTCAAAGCGCTGACGAAAAATCACTTCTGCCTGATGAGGAACCACTGCCGCATAGGGAATAAGAGCATCCGCTGCCACCTCAACGATTTCAGGCGTTTGACCAGATCCCTTGGCTTGATAAGCCTTGCCATCAAGGACAATCAACTCCCCATCAATCGAATCCAATGTTCCCAAGCCGAGGTCACCATGTTCCAGCAATTCTCCTACTGTCATGGTTCCACCATAGAGACCTGCCATTAGGGCACCTAGAGTATTGTATTGAAATAATTTAACCGGTTCCTGCACTTTTCTATCCATTCTCTTTCTTATCTTCTGTTCAATGAATCATCATACTTTCTAAGTATACCATATTTGCTCCTAGTTGTGAAAGGGGGAATGCTTTTCCCATTGCCAAGTAGGCAAAAAAAAGGTACAATGTAACAAAATCAACGGAGGTCTGGAATGAAGAAAGAAAGTAAATACCAAGCAGTCGTTTCCTTTCTCAAAAAAGGTATCGAATCAGGAAAATTTCCAACAGGTAGCCGACTTCCCTCTATCCGTCAACTGAGTCAAGACTTCCACTGTAGCAAGGACACTATCCAACGAGCCCTGCTGGAATTACGCCATGAACAATACCTCTATGCCAAACCCCAAAGTGGCTACTATGTTCTAGAACAAGGACAGCACCAAGACTTGGAAATCGAAGTCACTGACGAACATGCCAGTGCCTATGACGACTTCCGACTCTGCGTCAACGAAACCCTGATAGGCCGAGAAAACTATCTCTTCAACTACTATGACAACCAAGAAGGCCTTGAGGAACTCAGACAATCTGTCCATCAACTCCTCTTTGACCAAGCCCTCTACTGTAAACCCGACCAACTGGTTCTAACATCTGGCACCCAGCAAGCTCTCTTTATCCTTTCTCAGATTAACTTTCCGAGCGAGGGAGCTGAGATTTTGGTCGAACAGCCGACCTATCACCGAATGAACCGCCTCTTGGTCGCTCAAGGATTAGCCTACCAGACCATTGAACGCCGTATTGATGGCATTGACCTTGAAGAACTGGAAAAACAATTCGAATCTGGGAAAATCAAGTTTTTCTATACCATTCCTCGCTTCCACTATCCCCTAGGTCATTCCTACTCTGATCAGGAAAAAAGGGTCATTCTGGATCTAGCAAACCAGTATGGTGTATATATCGTTGAGGATGATTATCTAGGTGACTTAGACTCTAAAAAGGGACAAACCTTCCACTATCTGGATACTGAGGATCGGGTCATTTATATCAAGTCCTTCTCAACCAGTCTCTTTCCAGCCCTTCGTATTACCGCCCTCATTCTCCCAAATGCTCTAAAAGAGGCCTTTGTTTCCTACAAAAATATCCTGGACTATGACAGCAATCTCATCATGCAAAAGGCTCTTTCTCTTTATATCGATAGCCAGTTATTTGAAAAAAATCGACTGGCCCGCCTTAGCCTTCAAGAGAACTATCAGGCTCAGATAAAGAAAGTGCTTGAAGAAAACACCTGTCCCTTGCCCCACTATCCTCTACACGATGGCCTTCTCCTTGATTTGAGAAACTATCCTAAAATTGCCAGTCTGAAACACAGCTCACTCAAACTAGACTTTTTTGAGAAGGCTTATTTGGATGCCTGTCCTTATCAGTTCGCCAAAGTCACTCTTGAAAATCTAGAAGAGCTATTAGAATACATAAAAGCAGAATTGGATTAAAGTCCAACTCTGCTTTTTCTTATTGTTCAACTTCTGTTAGTTTCGCTGCTTTTTCTAGATAGGTTTGATAGGTTCCGTCATCTTTCAGTTTTTGGATAACCTTATCGACTACTGCTTTCAAGTCTGATTGATTCTTCTTGATGGCAACGGCATTGGCTTCGCCATCTTTCATCGTCAAAGTAGCTGTCGCAACGACAAGGTCGGAGTTTTTACCAGCGTAACTAAGAGCCACTGGTTCATCCATATGAACAGCATCCACTTTTCCAGCCTGCAATTCATTGACTGCTTCTCCCATATTGGTCAAGGATGTCAACTGGGCATTTGGCAATTGTTCCTTGACCATGGTTTCTGGCACAGTTCCCTTTTGAGCTGCGATATTGGCACTTGCGAGGCTTGTTAGGTCCTTGTATTTATCTAAATCAGCTTTTCTAACCAAGAAGCTCATTTTGTTTTCATAGTAAGGGATTGAAAAGTCAAAGACTTCCTTTCTCTCATCTGTTGCACTAATTCCTGCAATAGCCAAGTCAGCCTTTCCAGTTTGAAGACTGGTCAAGACATTGTCAAAACTCATGCTAGAGATTTCAAGTTTAACCCCAAGCTCATCTGCAATCGCTTGAGCCATATCAATATCTGCACCAACCACTTGGTTTTTACCCTCTACCAAGGCTTGGAATTCAAATGGTGCATAGTCTGGGCTGGTCGCCACAACTAGCTTCCCTTTTTGTTTGATAGCGTCCACAGCAGAATGGGAACTATCAGTACCTGACTGACAAGCTACTAAAACCACACTGGCAAGCATACTACACACAACTAATATCCATTTCTTATATTTCATAAATAAACGACCTTTCTGTTAATTCTGAATAATTATAACTCTTTTAAAAATAGTTGTCAACCCTTTTAGAGATTTTGATTGTAAAACAATTCTTTTCATAAAAAAGAAGACTGATTTATTTTAATCAGCCTTTTCTTCTGTATATTTAAACCGTTTCTTATAGTTCGACAATCTTACCTGTTTCAAAGTAAACAACCCATTCACAGATATTTTTTGCGTAGTCTCCGATACGTTCCAAGAAAGAAATGACCTGGAAGTAATCACGGCCTGTAACGATAGCTTCAGGATTTTTCCTAATTTCTTCTGTAGCCAAATCTCGGATGCTATCAAAGTAATGGTTGATTTTTTCATCCATAGCCGCTACTTCGTAGGCTTGATCCACAGAACCGTTGAGATAGAGATCTAGGGCTGCTTCGACGAAGTTTTTCACGTCGCGTCCCATCTTTTTGATTTCTTCTTCAACAGAAGGGATACGTTGCTCCCCCTTCATACGAATAGTCGCCTCAGCGATAGACACTGCATGATCTCCCATGCGTTCCACGTCTGACACTGCCTTGAGAACGGTCAAGACGGTACGAAGGTCTTGCGAAACAGGTTGTTGGAGGGCAATCATTTCAAATGATTTCTTTTCCAACTTCACTTCATATTCATTTACTTCTGCATCGTCTTCGATGACTTCTTTTGCCAAATCACGGTCATGCGTAACAAAGGCACGCACTGTACGATTGATCTGCGAGAGCACTTCTTGTCCCATAGCATAGAACTGGTTGTGCAATTTCTCCAAATCTTCTTCAAATTGAGATCGTAACATCATTCAACTCCTTATCCAAATTTTCCTGTAATATAATCTTCTGTTTCCTTGTTTTGTGGGTCTAGGAACATCTTCTTCGTATCATTAAACTCGATCAAATCCCCATCTAGGAAAAATCCTGTTTTATCAGAGATACGTGAGGCTTGTTGCATCGAACGCGTCACCAAGAGCATGGTGTATTTATCTTTCAGACCATACAAGGTTTCCTCAATCTTACCTGCAGAAATAGGATCCAAAGCTGAAGTTGGTTCATCTAAGAGGATAATTTTCGGACTGGTTGCTAAGACACGAGCAACACAAACACGTTGTTGTTGTCCACCAGAGAGACCAATGGCCGAATCATGCAAACGATCCTTTACTTCATCCCAGATAGAAGCACGTTGCAAGGCCTTTTCTACTGCTTCATCCAAAACATGTTTATCCTTAACCCCATTGATACGCAGCCCATAGACAACATTTTCGTAGATAGACATAGGGAAGGGATTGGGCTGTTGAAAGACCATACCAATTTCCTTACGCAATTCAACCGTATCGGTACGGGGGCTGTAGATATTGTGACCATTATAGACTACTGAGCCAGTTGTTGTCACCTCAGGATTTAGATCGCCCATGCGGTTGATAGCTTTGAGCAGGGTGGACTTTCCTGATCCAGAAGGACCAATCAAGGCTGTTATTTCCTTAGGTTGGAAAGAAAGGGAAACACTATTCAAGGCCTTCTTTTTATTATAATAAACGGACAGGTCTGACACCTGTAAAATCGCTTCTGACATACCGTTTCCTTTCTAACCAAAGTGTCCCGTTACATAGTCATTGGTTGACTGTAACTTAGCATTTTGGAAAATATTGGATGTCTTATCATACTCAATCAAATCACCCAAGTAGAAAAATCCTGTGTAGTCACTTGCACGCGCAGCCTGCTGCATACTGTGGGTAACGATGATGATGGTAAAGTCCTTCTTCAATTCCAACATGGTTTCTTCCAGTTGGGCTGTCGCAATCGGATCCAAGGCTGACGCTGGTTCATCCATCAAGAGGATATCTGGCTTAACAGAGATGGCGCGAGCGATACAGAGACGTTGTTGCTGACCACCAGAAAGCATCAAGGCTGATTTGTGGAGGTCGTCTTTGACCTGATCCCAAAGGGCAGCCTGTCTTAGAGAGGTTTCTACAATTTCATCAAGTACTTTCTTATCCTTAACACCTGCACGTTCATGAGCAAAAGTGATGTTGCGGTAAATAGACTTGGCAAATGGATTTGGACGTTGGAAGACCATTCCGATATGCTTGCGCATCTCATAGACATTGATTTCTGGACGGTTGACGTCAATCCCTCGGTAGAGGATTTGACCTGTGACCTTGGCAATATCAATGGTATCATTCATCCGATTGAGACTGCGAAGATAAGTAGATTTCCCAGATCCAGAAGGACCAATCAAGGCTGTAATTTTATTTTTTTCAAATTGCATATCAATGCCCTTGATGGATTCATTTTTACCGTAGTAAACATGTAAATCCTTGGTAGAGAGGGCCACTTTTTCTTCAGGGAAGGTGATGATATGCTTTTCATCCCAGTTATATTTTGACATGGCTTCTCCTTTAGGCAGCGGTTAATTTCTTGTGTAAATAGCTTCCGAGTTTGCGTGCTCCAAAGTTAAAAATTAAGATAAAGATGAGGAGCACGGCGGCAGAACCAGCTGATACAATGGTAGCATCAGGAATGGTTCCTTCACTGTTGACCTTCCAAATGTGGACAGCCAAGGTTTCTGCTTGTCGGAAGATTGAGATAGGGCTGGTAACACTGAGGATATTCCAGTTAGACCAGTCAAGGGCTGGAGCGGATTGTCCTGCCGTATAGATAAGAGCGGCGGCCTCACCAAAGATACGGCCAGAGGCCAAGACAACACCCGTTACGATACCTGGAAGGGCTTCTGGAATGACGACATGGACCACAGTCTCCCAACGAGAGATACCAAGAGCAAGACCAGCCTCACGTTGTGTATGGTGAACGTGTTTTAAACTGTCCTCAACATTTCTAGTCATCTGAGGGAGATTAAAGACCGTCAAGGCCAAGGCACCTGAAATGATTGAAAATCCATACTCAAACTGGACTACAAAGATCAAGTAACCAAAGAGACCCACAACGACTGATGGTAGAGAAGACAAAATCTCAATACAGGTACGAATAAAATTGGTCACAGGTCCTTTTTTGGCATACTCAGCGAGGAAAACGCCAGCTCCCATAGACAGGGGAACAGAAATGATTAAGGTAATGACCAAAAGGAAGAAGGAATTGTAGAGCTGAATCCCGATACCCCCACCTGCTTGATAAGAGGAGGATTTCCCTGTCAAGAAGGACCAAGAGATATGTGGTAACCCTCTCACCAAGATATAGAGAATCAAGGATGCCAAGATGGCCACGATGATACCCGCGATAGTATAGAGGACAGCTGTTGCAAGTTTATCTAATTTCTTAGCGTGCATAGTTTTTCTTTCCTCTTTCTTTCGTAATCAATTTAATCACACTGTTAAAGGCCAAACTCATCAAGAGCAAGACCAAGGCCAGTGACCAGAGAACATTATTATCAACCGTTCCCATGACGGTATTTCCGATACCCATAGTCAGTACAGATGTCAAGGTCGCAGCTGGTGTTGTTAGCGAGGTTGGGATAACTGCTGAATTGCCGACCACCATCTGAATAGCAAGGGCTTCACCGAAGGCACGCGCCATCCCAAAGACCACTGCAGTAAAAATACCTGAACGTGCTGCTTTCAAGGTCACACGCCAGATGGTTTGCCAACGAGTGGCTCCCATAGCTAAACTGGCCTCACGGTAATGACGAGGAACAGCACGCAAGCTGTCTGTTGTCATAAAGGTTACAGTTGGTAGGATCATGACAAAGAGAACGAAAATCCCTGACAAGATCCCAAAACCAGTTCCACCAAAGACGCTACGAACAAAAGGCACCACAACTTGCAAACCGATAAATCCATAGACGACTGAAGGAATCCCGACGAGGAGTTCAATGGCCGGTTGCAAAATCTTTGCACCCTTTGGTGATACTTCTGTCATAAAGACTGCAGCTCCGATAGCAAAGGGTGTTGCGATGAAAGCTGATAAAATCGTCACAATAAAGGAACCCAAAATCATCGGAAGGGCACCAAATTGTTTTCCTGAAGGATTCCAAGTTTGTCCAAAGAGGAAATCAAAGATGTTGACCCCATTGACAAAGAAGGTCGATAAGCCTTTTTGGGCTACAAAAATCAAAATCATGGCCACAATGATGACAATCAAGGAAAGGCAAGTGAAGGTCAAACCTTTACCGAACTTCTCAAGGCGAGAGTTCTTTGAAGGAGAGAGTAATTTTTTAGATAATTCTTCTTGATTCATTATTGACCTCCTTCTACTGCTGTAACGGTACCTGAAGCATCCTTTTGGACTTTCATTTCATTGATAGAGATATAGCCCATGCCCTTAACAATCCCATTTTGAGCTTCATCTGAGAGGACGAAGTTCAGGAATTCAGCAGCTAACTCATTTGGCTGACCAAGTGTGTACATATGTTCATAAGACCACAAAGGCCAATTGTTGGTCGTTACATTCTCAGACGTAGGTTCATACCCATTCAGTTTCATGCTTTTCACGGAGTCATC
This sequence comes from Streptococcus oralis, assembly GCF_001579525.1. Classification (GTDB taxonomy): domain Bacteria; phylum Bacillota; class Bacilli; order Lactobacillales; family Streptococcaceae; genus Streptococcus; species Streptococcus oralis_M. The sequence continues at coordinate 470,037 of NZ_KQ970788.1, forward strand.
TACATAGGCAAAAGCTAGGTAAGAAATGGCTCCAGGTGTTTGGGATACAATCGACTTGACCATCCCGTTAGAATCCTGTTCTTGACTCTGCATTGCCGATTGGCCATTCATAATCACCGTATCAAACGTCGCTCGTGAACCAGAACTTGCTGCTCGGTTGATGATTGAAATGGCCAGGTCTTTGCCCCCAACTTCCTTCCAGTTGGTCACTTCACCAGTAAAGATCTTGCGAAGTTGCTCGGTTGTGAGATTTTCAACATCCACTTCCTTGTTTACAATCACCGCAAGACCAGCCACTGCAACCTTGTGGTCTACCAGAGCTGAAGCATCGATTCCTTCTTTTTCCTCTGCAAAGACGTCAGAGTTCCCGATGTCTACTGCTCCAGACTGGACTTGGGATAGTCCTGTACCCGATCCTCCACCTTGAACATTGACTGTTTTTCCGATGTTTCTAGAACCGAATTCATCTGCTGCCGCTTCGACAAGAGGCTGAAGAGCAGTTGAACCAACGGCTGTCATGGATTCTCCACGATCAATCCAGCTAGCACATCCTGCTAGAGAACCTGCAAGCAAAAGTGTCGCAAGAGATAGGACGAGCTTTTTTCTTTTTTCACTGTTTTTCTCCTTGAACATAATGATGAATGTTCTGACTTCTTTCAGTTCCTATCATGTCAATCAGCGATGATAAGATTTGGCTTACGATTTATAGACTGCAGATCCCTTGAGGACAGCCAGTTCATCACATAATATAAGTAAAAATGAAAGACTATCAGAAAAATCCATACTTCCACTATAACATAGAATGGGCTCTTTGACTAGCTTTTTCACTTGAATCTGAGGCCTTTTGGATAATAATTTTTTAAAACATTTCCAGTAACTTTTGCAAAGCCCAGTCCGTTTCCTTGAACAAGAACTTGATACCAGCCATTTGGCAGACTTTCAGCTAGCTGAACTGTCTCCCCAGCCACATATTTTACAAAGTCCTCATCCTTGATTGCTACCCTTTGTTTCACCTGACTTGGTTTTAAGGCCAATCCCAGAGCAAAGCTTGGTTCGAAGCGTTTCTTCTTAAAAGTACCCAAATGAAGTCCATTTCGGGCAATTTTGAGTTTCCCTAGATCAGGTAGCATCTCTGGCAAAAGATAGAGCTGATCTCCAAAAGTCTGCAAGATACCAGTTAGATTGACCTGCAAGTATTTTTGGGCAAACTCTTGCCACAAGCTCTGCTGTTCGCGACTGAGATTGCTCTTGCAGGGTTTGAATTTGGGTGCTGGATTTTCTCCCTTAAACTGCAAATGGGCAACAAACTGACCTTCTCCCTTAAAATGGTGTGGGTACATCCGAGCCGTTTCAGGAAGATCAATTCCTGCTACCATACCGTTCACATGCTCGACTGGAAGCAGATCAAAATCATAAGTATCTAGTAACCAGTGAACAATCTCTTCGTTTTCCTCTGGCGACCAGGTACAGGTCGAATAAACCAGACGGCCACCTTCTGCCAACATGGTCACTGCATCTTCTAAAATCTCTCTTTGGAGACTGGCACATTGATTCGGATAGTCGATGTTCCAATAATCCATGCCATCTGGTTGTTTACGGAACATCCCTTCACCCGAGCAAGGAGCATCAAGGACAATCACATCAAAGTATCCTTTAAAGACCTTGGCTAAGCGATCCGCAGATTCATTGGTCACGACTACGTTTGTAGCTCCAAACCGCTCCATATTTTCCACTAAAATCTTAGCCCTCTTGCTTGAAATTTCATTGGAAACAAGGATACCCTGATTAGCCAGATAAGCTGCCAATTGAGTGGATTTCCCACCTGGTGCTGCCGCCAAGTCCAAGACCTTCATACCAGGAAGGGGCTGAGCTACCTGGGCCACCATTTGGGCTGCAGGCTCTTGCGAATAAACGAAACCTGTCACGTGCTCTGGAGACTTTCCAGAGACCTTACCATAATGCCCCCAAGGTGTATGAGGAATAGAATCCGCAAACGATAGCTGACTTTCTTTTAAGGGATTAACCCGAAAAGCCGATACTGCTTCCTGTTTAAAAGAGGCAAGAAAATCTCTTGCCTCATCTTCTAGTATCGCTTCATATTTTTCAACAAATCCTTCTGGAAATTGCATTTAATTTTCTTTCCTTTCATAAATGTAGGACTGAATCTCTTCTTGCATCTCGATTGGCACCAACATGACCGGCTGGCGTGTTTGAAAATCAACAGGCTCACCAGAAACTGTAAGAAGACGATAGCCCAGACTTTCCCCTAAGATACTGGCCGCAGCGTAATCCCATGGTTGTAAGTAGGTAATATAAGTCAGAAGACGACCCGATAAAACCTTGGCAAAACTAATGGCCGCACTGCCGTATACACGGACTCCCAACGCTGCCCGGCCCAAATCACCCAATCCCCACTCATTGCTTTCAAACATACCTGAGTTACCGGCAACTAAAAATTCTTGAAGTGGTTTCTTTTTAAAAGGCGGTAAGGGATCATTATTGCGACAAGGAAGAAAGGCACCACCACCATGGTAACAATCACCTTTCATGACATCATAAATAATGCCAAATTTGCCCACACCATCCTCAAAATAAGCCAACATCACGGCAAAATCTTCCTGCTGGGCGACAAAGTTATTGGTACCGTCAATGGGATCAATCACCCAAACGGAACCTTGACCGACTGCAGCACGTAAGCAGCCCTCTTCCGCGCAAATCAAGTCCTCAGGATAGGAGGACTTGATCCGTTCAACCAAGAATTCCTGGACCTCCTTGTCCAAACGCGTCACCAAGTCTGTAGGGGAAGACTTGCGCTCAACCTGCAAATCTTCTTTCATGTGAGCCAAAATATAGGCAGCAGCTTCCTGCACAATCTGTTTGGCAAATTCAAATTTAGTTTCCAAGAGAAATCTTCCCTTCTCTTTTTTCTTTTGCTAATTGAACTGCATGATAGAAGGAATAACCGCTAGCCGTTTCAAATTCGCGACCTAGGCGCTTTTCTTCACTTTTGCTTGGAACCACAGACTTAAATTTCTTGTAAGAATCTAGCAGTTTTTTTGCTTCTACCTTATCTTCATAAGCAGCTTCAACATCATTAAAAAAAGAAAGCACTGAAGCAAGTTCTTCAGTGCTCCACGACAAATCTAGTGGGTAACTATACTGTTTGTTCATCTATCCTATACCAGCTCTCAATGTTGCTTCTTTCAATTCTTGTTTACGGTAACTACGAGGGAGAAAAGCACGAATCTCATCTTCATTAAAACCGATCTGCATGCGTTTGGTATCTATAATAATTGGGCGACGCAAAAGACTAGGATATTGCTCAATCAACTGAAGCAACTCCGATACCGAGATACTCTCTACATCAATATCTAATTTTTGGAAGATTTTTGAACGAGTTGAAATGATGTCATCAGTACCATTTTCGGTCAAGGAAAGAATATGTTGTAATTCTTTTCTTGTTAAAGGACTAGTCATAATATTATGCTCTTGAAAGGGCACTTTATGCGTCTCTAACCAAGCCTTTGCCTTACGACATGATGTACAACTCGGTGATAAAAATAGTGTAATCATGCTTTTCTCTTCTTTTATCTATACTTGCTATTTCTATTATACAAAAAAATAAAGCGCTTGACTAGGTATTTTTAGAAAAAAAGCCTATTTTTTCATAGAAAATAGACTGTTTTCTGCAAAAATCTCCTGCTTTGCAAGTTTATCTTTAGGATAACCTAACAATAAATAGGGAGCAGAGCGACTTCTCTCGGTTTTTATTAAAAATACAGAATGTTATCTACTTTTTCCTCGAAGCCTCGACAAGAAGGAAACTGAATATTCCTTCATACAAAGCAAAGAAAAGTACAAAGGCATGAAGGAAGAAAATCTCTGGTAAAATCAGAATAACTCGATCCTTTGCTGGATCAAAAAGCCAGGTATCATCTCCCACAAAGAGAATCTGATGGAAAAGCGTAAAGAATTGTTCAAAACCAATCAACACTCCTACAAGCCCAATGACTAGAGGCAATAGCACTAGAATCAGGATACTTTTACGATATAGGGCTAAAAAGCCTTTTTTCACTATCTTTATAACAAAGAAATAGAAACTTGGAAGTGTAGCTAGAGCAACTAGTTGAACTAGGTGAAAGAGATTCTTCACCACCGCAAAGTGGTGTAGACCTGCCGCTGATGAACGAAAATCTGGCATCTCTAAAACCTGACTAAAGGGATTGGTCAGGTAATTCATCAAGATATGAAAATTGTACTGAATGGTTTCTGGCTTTAGATAGACTCGATCCGCTAAGTTCAGCCACTGAATTTCCAAAGGATAGAAAATCCATGCCAGATAAATGGTCAGTAGGATAGAAAGGGAGAGGAAAAAGAGCATACTTCCCCAAAAGGTCAGTTTAGTTTTCATCAAAATTCCACTCCGCAAGGCTAGACACCACATGAGTTGGTGCAATTGGCAAGCCCGCCACTTCTTCTGCCTTGGTAAAACCTGTCGTCACCAAGAGCGTTGGAATGCCATTGTCAATCCCTGCTCGGATATCTGTCAGGTAATTGTCCCCAACCATGAGCAAGTCTTCTCTTCTCAAACCTAAGTGCTCAACTGCCTTGTCCATAATGATAGCATTTGGTTTTCCGATATAAACTGGTTTCACTCGTGTTGCTACTTCAAGAAGTGTAATTAGTGAACCAGCACCAGGCAAGAGACCACGTTCCGTCGGGATATTGAGGTCAGGGTTGGTTCCGATAAAGTGAGCCCCCTTTTGAATGGCTAGAGTCGCCGTCGCAAATTTTTCATAGTCGACTTGCCAATCCAGTCCAACTACCACATAGGCTGGATTTTCCTTGTCTTCGACATAACCAGCCTCCTTAATGGCATCCTTGAGCCCCGCTTCACCGATGACATAGACTGTCTTTTCCAGTCCCAAGTCATTCATATAGTCTATGGTTGCCAAGGTTGCTGTATAGACAGTTGATAGAGGGGTATTAATATTAAAATTCTGAGCCAACATCTCTTGAACACTCTCTGGAGTTCGGGTTGTATTGTTGGTTACAAAGAGATAAGGAATTTCTCGCTTTTGCAATTCATGCACAAAAGCCTCACCTGCTGGAATTCGTTCTTTCCCCTTGTAAATGGTTCCGTCTAAATCAATTAAATAACCTTTATAAGCCATATCGTCCTTTCTAATTGCCTTCAATTTCTTGCCACGTAATCATAGCTTGGGCATTTATCTCGCCATCACTGATAATCTCATGCTTGCTTTCTAGTCCCTTGAGTTCATAAGCTGAAGCAATCATGCCACCTGGTCGCACTTCTTTGACATATTTGAGATTGATTTTCTTTGGAATATACTTGGTCAAAAAATCTGCTCCCATGACTTCAAAAATCCAATCCAGGTATTTACTATTATTGACATGACCATTCATATCCAAGTCGTAAAAACGAACATGGTAGTCTTTTCTGATCGGATCTTCTAGATTTGCATACTTTGGCCCGCGGATGAGTTTTTTATCAAATTCAGACTGGTAAGGCGCAACAATCTCAGGTTCGACAGCATGAACTTTACGACTGTCTCTGTCCATAAGAACAAAGGTTGCTACCATGCGAATGATTTCTTGACCTGCTTCATCATAGATAGTGAAACGGCGGTAGCAAAAAAGACGATTGTAAGTCAATGCTTCTGTTTCAATCGTAATCTCCTCAGCAAAGCGAGGCAAGCGAACCACGTCAATCGCATAATCTGTAATAATCCAGACCAGATTGTAACGTTCTAGCACATCTTTGTCACTAACTCCCAGTTCAATCGACTGCATACCCGATACTTGCAGGGACAGCAAAATCACATCTGGAAGTTTGATATGACCGTTCATGTCCGCCATATCAAAAGGAATTTTCATTTTCATCTGATAAGTTAAGCCCATTGTTCTACTCCAAAATAAATCGTTCTGCTACAGTGTCTCCTAAAAAGAGACCTCTCTTTGTCATTCGGACACGATCTCCGTCGATTTTCATGAGTCCTTGCTGAACCAAGTCTCTGATGATTTCACCATAAAGTCCATCAAAGGACCGTCCAAATTTTTCCTCAAATCGTGTCATGGAAACCCCGGATTTTTTACGGAGGCCTAGGAACATTTCTTCTTCCATCTGCTCCCTTTGACTCAGGTGTTCTTCTGTAATCCGAGCATTTCCTGCCTCTACCGCATTGAGATAGTGGCGGATAGGACCGTGATTTTTATAACGCACTCCGTCCACATAACCTGAAGCGCCTGCACCGATACCATAATACTCGGCATTGTCCCAGTACATGAGATTATGGCGACTTTCAAAGCCAGGCTTAGAGAAATTGGAAATCTCATAATGCTCAAAACCAGCTCGCTCAAGCTCTGCAATGATGTATTCAAACATTTCCGCTTCTAGCTCCTCCTTAGGTAGGGGCAACTTCCCTCGTCGCATGCGGTTCATAAAGACCGTATGGTTTTCCAAAATCAAGCTATAAAGGCTCATATGAGGAATATCAAGCGAGATAGCCTTAGCCACATTTTCCTTGACCTGATCCATAGTTTGACTGGGTAGAGCATAAATCAAGTCGATGGAGATATTGTCAAAACCAGCCAATTTAAGACGGTCGATATTTTCATAAATATCCTTCTCCAAATGACTGCGCCCAATCTTTTTCAGCATTTTGTCATCAAAAGTCTGCACACCCAAGGAAACACGATTGACTGGTGACTGCTTCAAAACCGCAATCTTATCCGCGTCCAAGTCGCCTGGATTGGCTTCAATCGTCAACTCTTCCAAGACAGACAAGTCTAGATTTTTAGTCAAACCATCCAGAAGCACCTCTAATTGCGAAGCGGACAAAGCCGTTGGCGTCCCACCTCCAATGTAGAGAGTTCGTAACTTTTGGATATCATAAGAACGAAACTCCTCTAGTAGATGCTCCAGGTAACTATCTACTGGTTGATTCTTGATAAATACTTTTGAAAAGTCACAATAATAACAAATCTGTGTGCAAAAGGGAATATGCACATAGGCGGACGTTGGTTTTTTCTGCATAGTACTTATTATACCATAAAGACAGGCTTGCAGATAAAAATCACCATCTCCAAAAACCAGAGATGGTGATGCATTATACTTCAGTAATATCGATGATGATTTCTTCTTGCTCTTCAGCGACGTCTGGAGTTGCTGACTGTTCTTGCCACTGCTCCTTGAGATTGTTAAAGGTTTCTTTTGACGCTTCCGTCGCTTGTCGAGCACAGTTTTTAGCTTGGTCAAGGACACTATCAAAAGTAATTTCACCAGATTCTACTTGTTCCTTTGTTTTCAGCACAAAGTCCGTTGCCTGTTCCTTCACTTCTGTCAATTTCTCACAGACTTGCTCTCTAGCATATTCTGGATCTTCTCTCAAATCATCTAGAAAATCCTGAGCTTGACTACAAACTTGCTTACCCTTGTCACTCGTCAAAAACAAAGCAAGAGCTGCACCTGAAACTGTTCCTAAAAGGATAGAGGATAGTTTTCCCATAAGATTTCTCCTTTTTTATTTTTTGAAAAATTTACTTGCGACACGAAGAGCGGACAAGCCTGCACCTGTTTTGATGGTCTTTGAACCAGCAGATGAAGCTTTTTTGCCTAAAACACGCGCATGTTGGTTGAGATCAGATACTGACTCTGACAAGTCTGCCACCGCCGTAAAGAGTGGATCAATCGTCGCAACTTTGATATTGATATCGTCTGCTAACACATTGACCTTAGCCAACAATTCATTGGTCTGATGCAAGGTAACGTTCACATCTGAGCTCAACGTTTTGATGGTTTTCTCTGTTTCATCAATCATACGACCTGCTTTTTGAATCGTGATTGTCAAATAGACTAAACAGACAATCAAAGCAATCGCAACAAGAATATATGCAACTTCTAACATTTATTTTTCCTCCTCTGTATGATAGAAAGGGGCTTTCTTTCGATTTTGATAAAGTATGATAAAAATACCGAGTCCGATAAGGACAACTGATAACCATTGGGAAACTCGCAGACCAAAGAACATGAGACTATCCGTCCGCATCCCTTCAATAATCATACGACCAAAGCCATACCAAATCAAGTAGAAAGCAGTGATATGACCACGTCTGATTCCCTTTAATTTTCGTCTAAAAATCAAAATCAAAGCAAAACCAATCAGATTCCAAACCGACTCATATAGGAAGGTCGGCTGACGGTAGCTCCCCTCAATGTACATCTGATCACGAATGAAGCCTGGCAAATAATCCAGACTATCTACTGCTGCACCGTAGGCTTCTTGGTTAAAGAAGTTCCCCCAGCGCCCTAAACTCTGGGCAATCATGACGCTCGGTGCTGCAATATCTAAGAAATCCCAAGTATTAATCAGCTTTCTATCCGCAAAGATATAAAGGACAATAGCACCCGCTATCAAACCTCCATAAATGGCCAAGCCACCATTCCAGATGGCGATGATTTCACCTGGATTTTGCAGATAATAATCTAAGCGAAAGAGTACGTAGTATAGTCTAGCACCTAAAATAGCTACCGGAAAAGCAATCAGGATAAAATCCAAAATATCATCTGATAGAATTTTCTTTTTAGGAGCTTCTTTCATGGCAAGATAAACTGCCAGAATCAAACCAGCTACAATACACAAAGCATACCAACGAATAGCAAAGGGGCCTATTTCAAATGCGACTGGATTAATCATGTTTCACCTCATTTTGAGCGATTAGATTTGTCAAGCGTTCTTCAAATAAACGTGTCGCATCAAAGCCCATTTCTTTAGCACGATAGTTCATGGCAGCCGCCTCAATAACAACGGAGATATTTCGTCCTGTTTTTACTGGGATACGGATACGCGGAATCGTTACACCAGAAACTTCGAGTTCTTCGGCATTGTTTCCTAGACGGTCAAAGGTCTTATGCGTATCGTAATTTTCTAGATAAACTGCTAGCTGAACTTGTGAAGAATCTTTTACAGCACTTGCACCATAGAGACTCATGATATCGATAATCCCAACTCCACGAATCTCCAGTAAATGCTTCAAGATTTCAGCAGGTTCGCCCCAAAGAGTCATCTCATCCTTAGAATAAATATCTACACGATCGTCTGCTACTAGACGGTGTCCACGCTTCACAAGCTCAAGACCTGTCTCACTCTTACCGATACCGCTATCTCCTTGGATCAAGACACCCATGCCATAGATATCCATCAAGACACCATGCACGCTAGTACGTTTAGCCAAACGGGAATCAAGGTAGCTAGAAAGTTCTCCAGATAAACGACTGGTTGCTGTTCGACTGGTTAAAATCGCAATCTTGCATTCTCTAGCAGCCCTCAACATTTCCTCTGGCACTACCAGACCACGAGCCACGATAACCGCAGGTGTTTCAGGTAGAAACATTTTCTTCAAAACTTGATAACGGTTCTGGGCAGGCATGGCAACTAAATAGGACCACTCCTTCATCCCTAACAGCTGAATCCGTTCTGGTGTATAGTAATCAAAATAGCCCGTCATTTCAAGACCAGGTCTCATAATGTCCGCAGTATTGATTTCTTTTTCAAGTAATTCGCCTTCACCATAGACAATATCTAGTCTGAGTTTTTCAATGACATCTCTTACTAAAACCGACATAATTTCCTCCTTCAATCGAGTTCTCCCTACTATTATATCAGATTGTAGGTGGAAGTTTCCTTTTTTTGCAGGATTTACAGTATTTATTTGATGTTGCTTGGAAAAAGATTTGGCTAGGAAGTCTTTTCGTACTCCTTCAAATTAACCGAGACAAATCTACTGCAAATTGGTCAACGTCTATCACCAAGTCCCTTCCAGATTTTTCTAAGTAAATCCTTGGAAGACCTTTTGTTAACATTCTGTTTGCATCAGCCATATCTTGAGGATAGGTATAGAACTGTTGACCTTGTGGAAACTGATTTCGGACTTGCCATTCTTCAAAGTCCTTCAAAAAAGTCTTATGAGATGGCATACTGACTTCTTCGAACAAGGAATGGTCAAACAATCGTACCAAACGATATAGACCGTGAATCTCATCCGCAAAGCACTTATCAATCTTTTCATAAGGGTAACCTCGCCTCTGATAAGCTAGGCATAAACTTTGTAAGGACTCACTTAATGCAACTGCATCTTTTCTTGCCAAGTTTATAAAATATCGAACAGAAAATTCTTCCATGCCAGTTCGTTTTTTCTTCCCTAAAAACTGTTGTGCACGCAAGAGAGACTCGGATAATCTTTCTTCATCTTGATAATAAAGAGCGTATAAAAGATTAATCACATTTTCTGGATAATAAGTTCCTTTCAACAAGGGTAAATCTTTGGGGATGAATAATGGAATGGCTGAAAAATCGTTACAAGCAAAAGAGGTAAATAAGCCTTTCAAAATCCCAGCTGTGTAAATGGTTCCACTTGCCAACAAACCGCCTCTCATCAACTCTATTCTTCCTGTTTGCCATAGCGCATTGTTTAACTGTGTATAATCCCCATCTAAAAACGCAGCATAGTAGGCAAAATATTGAATATCATCTAGCAATAAGCTACTGTACAATTTTACCCTTAAAACCTTGTCAGACAACACTTTTGAATCCGTCAAATACTTTTCAAAAATTCTTTGGTTTGACTTTTCAAATTCCTTCCAATCTATCGGATCAGCACAATAACCCCAATCTTCCAAGTGATTTTCACGCATCTTTCGATATTCTTTTATATACTCTCTCACAACAATTTATTCCTCTAAACATTGTGCAAAAAAAGACTAGACAAGTCTAGCCTTTCATTTCAAATTAGAATTTTTTACGTTTACGAGCTGCTTCTGATTTACGTTTACGTTTTACAGAAGGTTTTTCATAGAATTCACGTTTGCGTGTTTCTTGAAGAGTACCAGCTTTAGTAACCGCACGTTTGAAACGACGAAGTGCATCGTCAAGAGATTCATTCTTACGTACTACTGTTTTAGACATTTTTTTCACTCCCTTCAAGTTCAAGATCTATTCCATTTTACACACAAAGTGAATAATTGTCAAGAGAAAAGCAACCATAAACTTCTATTTATTTTTACTTTCTTCTTTTGAAGATGAAGTAAATCACTAAGATACAGAGAATCAAGCCCAAAACAGCTGGTTTCACAATCGATATGCCACTTCCTCCACTAAATAAAAGACTATGGGCAACCTTCAGAAATGCTCCGATCACTACCGTTGCTAATAATCCATACCAACGTCTACTCCATGTTAAGGATATAATCGCCGTAAAAAATGCTAGAATCGTCGCCAGAATGATAACTTTTTCAATACTCCATCCGCTCGTAAAATAAGTCTTCTCAAAATTTAAAAACTCAATTACTTTTACATCAACTATTTCCGGCTTTGGAAACCAAAACATGCTAGTAAATAGGCAAAATATAGAAAAGAAAATCAGGCTATAGGATTTTTTATAAGCTCCCATTACAATTGGAATAATAAAGAGAGGGCGAATATATCAACTCAGAGTATTCTGGTGTCTAGTAAACGCCCACTCAAAGAAGCTCATATCTGATAAAAAAAACGACAATGATCGCAATCGTTAGAAACAAGAAAATAACCCCGCCTATTTTATCTAACGTTTTTATTTTCATAACTTTTCCCTTCTTGAATTCATAAAATTAATCTATCCATGGCAGATTCCCACTAAGTGAATTATCAACCGCTAATCGTTTTAGTGGTAAAATATCAATGTTCTTCCAACCACGCTTTTATTCTATTGTCAAGATATCTATTTGCTCATCGTTAACGATAATTGCTTGGTGGTTATGAAGTGGTAGCAATTCAAGCTGCTTTTTATACATTTCAAAGGTCTTTTTGCTACTATCAGTAAAAGGTTCCTCACCATAATGTGGAAGGATATAAAAATCTACTTCATCCAACCCCGCTGTATCAGATAACTCTGTCGCTACCGTCTTGTCGTCCATGAGTTTATTGTAGTCAATATCCTTGGCTGTAATGATAGCCCCTGCTGATTCTCCCACATAGACCAACCCATCTCTTATTTGCTCTTTAATGAGAGATAGGAGTTGCTTTTTCTTTAATTCTTGCAATAAATAAAAGGTATTCCCGCCTGAGATATAAAGAATCTTGCTTTGGAAAATCTTTGCCTGTGCAGTTTCTCGATCACAAGAAGCAATATCTAGAACCTCTATCTCAAATCCTAAATCTCTGAATGTTTGCTGAGCCTCATCGATATAGGCATTATAGTCCTCTTTGTTCCCAGCGGTAGGAATAAATAAAACCTTGTTTTCTAGATTCTTTTCCTTTGCATAATCGCTAAAAAGCTTTTTGACTCCAGCAAAGTATGAACATAAAAATAACTGTTTCATGATTGTACCTCCATTAATGTTTAACAATTTTATAAAGGATCCATGATCCCTTGCTTTGACTAGTTACGAGCTCAAATCCTACTGACAACAAGAATCGTCTAAATGCTTCTTCGCTTTGAACCTCTGGTAAAAAGTAAGACAACTTGTTATATTCACAAGCCAGTAAGAGCATCCCGTCTGATTTGAGTATTCTTCGAAGTTTCATAAAAGAAGCCTCTAGGTCCTGCCAATGAAAATGAGTTTGAAAGGCTGTGATTAAATCAACACTTTCATCAGAAAAGCCTGTCTCCCTAACGTCTCTTCGTTCAAAATTTAGATTAGTCATCTCTACCTGTTTGGCTTGAGCTATTGCAGTATCTGAAATATCGATTCCAGTTATGGTACTTTGCGGAAAAGTTTCTTTCAGCAGGATGGTTGAACGACCATTCCCAACTCCTACATCTAAGATTACAGGGTAAAATGTCCTATCCAGATGACGAATTGCCCATACAAACATGGGGAGATAGGCTCGATTCCATAATTTCATCATTCGTTTTCCTAGAAAGCCCGAAGGATTCTTTGATTGCTGAATTAAGCGACTAAACAGAAACATTAAAAGTAAAAAACAAATAAAACCGATTATATAAATCAAAGTTCGAGCCTCCCCGTATAGCTATATTATACCACTTTAGCAGGATAGTGAACATTTGAAGTAAAAAACCACTCACTCCAAAGAGTAAGCGGTTCTTGTAATTTTTATTTTTCAAGCAAGCTGAGCGCTTCTGCATCAGCGATAATAGTCACATCAGGGTGGTTTTGTAGGCTACTTGCTGGGAGATTCTCAGTCACTGGGCCTGATACTGTTCCAGCAATGGCTTCTGCTTTCGACTCACCGTAGGCAAAGAGAATAATTGACTTGGCATCCAAGATGTTTTTAATTCCCATTGAAATGGCTTGAGTTGGGACATCTTCAATCTTGTCAAAGAAGCGAGCATTGGCTTCGATAGTAGACTGGTCAAGTTCTACTAGATGCGTTTGGCTATCAAATGGAGTACCAGGCTCATTAAATCCGATATGTCCATTGCGACCAATTCCCAAGATTTGCAAATCAACAGGATGGTCAGCCAAAATTTGATTGTAGCGTTCAACTTCTTCTTCAGCATTGTCCTTAACCCCACGAGGCAAGAAACTTTCTTTAAATGGTTTTTGGTTGAACAAGTTTTCCTGCATGAAGTAACGATAAGACTGTGGATTGTCCCCATCAAGCCCTACATACTCATCAAGGTTCACACTGGTTAGATTTGAAAAATCAAGGTCACTCTCAACGATTTCCTTGTAAAACTCAAGCGGGCTGCTTCCTGTCGCAAGTCCTAATGTTTGAGCACCATTGGCCAATTTTTCCTTCAAAATCTCAAAAGCTACTTTTCCACCTTCGATTTGATTCTCAACTTTTATAACTTTCATTTTATATCCTCCATATTTCTATATTCATTATATGGTATAGACCAATTTTTGTCAAGTGAAAACGATTTAATTTCTAAAAAAAGAGCGTCTAAACTTGAAACATGTTATAATGGATAGGATTAGAACTTAGAAAGAATGATGAAAAAATGAATACTGCTGATTTTGATTTCCACTTGCCTGAGGAATTGATTGCCCAAACGCCACTTGAAAAACGAGATGCCTCCAAGCTCCTCATCGTAAACCGTGAAACGGGAGAAATGCAGGATAAACACTTCCACTCCATTATCGACATGCTGGAACCTGGAGACGCCCTTGTCATGAATGACACCCGTGTTCTCCCTGCCCGCCTCTATGGTCAAAAAAAGGAAACCGGAGGACATGTGGAACTTCTCCTGCTCAAAAATACTGCTGGTGATGAGTGGGAGGTTCTCGCCAAACCTGCCAAACGCCTCAAGGTCGGTACTCGCGTCAGCTTTGGAGATGGTCGTCTCAGTGCTGTCGTTACGGAAGAATTGACCCACGGGGGCCGCATTGTCCGCTTTGAATACCAAGGAATTTTCCTAGAAGTTTTGGAAAGCCTGGGTGAAATGCCACTACCACCTTATATCCATGAAAAATTGGATGACCGTGAACGTTATCAAACGGTCTACGCTAAAGAAAGTGGCTCTGCTGCAGCACCGACTGCTGGACTGCACTTCACCAAAGAACTACTGGCAGAAATCCAAGCCAAGGGTGTTCATCTAGTCTATCTCACTCTTCACGTCGGACTCGGAACCTTTAGACCTGTCTCTGTTGACAATCTGGATGAACATGAAATGCACTCTGAATTCTACCAGCTCTCTGAGGAAGCAGCTGCCACCCTTCGCTCTGTTAAGGAAAATGGAGGTCGCGTCATCGCTGTTGGAACTACTTCGATTCGCACACTGGAAACCATCGGTTCCAAGTTTAATGGGCAAATCCAGGCTGATTCTGGCTGGACCAATATCTTTATCAAACCAGGCTATGACTGGAAGGTTGTGGATGCTTTTTCAACCAACTTCCACCTACCCAAGTCAACTCTCGTCATGTTGGTTTCTGCCTTTGCCGGTCGTGACTTAGTCCTAGATGCCTATCACCATGCCATCCAAGAACACTACCGCTTCTTCAGTTTTGGAGATGCCATGTTTATCTATTAAGAAAATCCCTATTAGGTTTCCTAATAGGGATTTTTCTAATCATTCCATACTAAACTTTGGATCTTTCAAACTCTGAACACTGGCATTGATAACTGCTCCGATAATCAAAATCTTTGCAATGAGAATAAACCAGAACATCATGACTACCACGATAATGGAACTGAAAAATCGAACGTCAACCAGATGATTGACATAACTATTAACGTAGACAGAAAAGATGTTCAATAAAAAGATAAGAGTTAGCAAGACAAAGACACTTCCTGGTAAAACATAGCGGATTCGTGGTGCTTTTACTTTTGGAAGGAAATAGTAAATCATGACCAGAATGGCAAAGATCAAGGCATAGACCAGAGGGCCTGTAAAATCTTGCAGGTAGGAAAATAGCAGACTGTCTGATTGCCAGTAAGTTTTGAGGAGGTTGAGCAACATACGACCAAACATACTCAAAAACAAGGCTAGAGCAAAAAGAATCTGCAAGCCGAAACTAACAAGTAGACTCATCAACTGATGGGAGATAATTCCTCGACTCTTGGTCACCCCATAGGCTTTGTTAAAAGCTTTTTGAAGGAAATCCATTGATTTCGAAAAGGTCCAGAGTGCAGATAAAACGGCAAAACTCAACAAACCAGTTGATGGTTGAGTCAGAACTTCTCGGACAATCTTGGCGACCACATCATACACCGTATCGGGCAAAAATTCCTTGATTGTCAGTAAGAAATTTGAAACTGGAATCTGAAAATAAGGCAAAATATTGACCATTATCATTAGTAAAGGAAAGATTGAAATCAACCAATAGTAGGCAACCGCAACGCTGGTCAACTCGCTATCAGATGCTTGATAATAATGCAAAAAAGCTTTCAATAAGGGCCTGTCCATCAGCTCTTTCCACCACTTTTTCATGTTCCATCCTCCGTTATTTTCTTCATCATTTAAGTTCTTCTTATTAAATCTAGCATATCATAAGGCAAGGTATTTGCAGCCTCTTTCAGAGAATAATTCTCTAAATTATTCACATTTTGTCGTAGTTTTTTGGCATACTTGGCTGTTATCAGTTTAGCTTCTTCGTATTCAAAGATTGCCTTACGTTCGAGATAGTAGCCTCGTAGCATTTCATCAATATTGTTTGGCTTGATGCGATTGATAACCCGCTCAACAAAGGCACCACTTCCGATAATGGCCGTCTCGCGTAGACGAGACTCTTGCATAAAACTAATCAGAGAACTCTTGTAAACCCCTTTGAGGTTTTCCAAACTCTCGATAATCAGCTCTGTATTTTCCAAATACAACTCTGAAATTTGATCATAGTCAACTGCTAGTAGTTTACGAGATTCTTCATTCATCCAACTACGGAAAGTTTTGCCAAAGGTAAACATTTCATGGAGTAGAAAGCGCAGTATCCGTAAGGAAACTAGGAAGTAATAAGTCACTCTAGAAGCGAAATTCCGATTGATACTCTGCTCCATGTTTTTTAGGTAACGTTGGTAAACTCGATAGCCACGCTCACTGATTCTATTTTCTTCATAGGCTTGCTCCAAACCGTCACTCTCAATACTCAAGATAAGAAGCTTTAGGGACTCCCAGTCCTCTTGGACTCTCTTATTTTCCAGACTAAGGATGAGATTTTCAATTCGACCATGATAATTATCAATAGCTGCATAAAGAGGAAGTTTGTTCTTGTGATGGTCCAGTTCTTTTTCTAATTCTGCAGCTACATCATTCAAAATCGCAATATGCATCAAATGGTCCTTGCTTTCCTCTTGTTCCTCAGATAAGTGAGGGAGAACCAGTAAACCTGTTAGAAAGCTTAATAGTGTAACGCCTGCTACGAGAAAGAGCAACAGAGGATACTCCTGCTCCAAATGACTTGGTATGAGGAGAATAGTCGCGATAGATACTGTCCCTTTGACACCAGAGAAGGTCAAAAGAAGCATATCTTTCATGTACTTATGAATTTTTTTCTTAAGTCGACGCGTCCTCACAAAGTAAAAACCAGCAATCATGACAAAGCGGATCGCAAAAAGCAAGAAGGTCAGAACGACAACTGAAAGCAGTAAAAGAAGGGGATTGTAGAGAGAATTAGACAAAATTGGCTCTGTAATCAATTCTAATTCCATTCCCAAGAGAACAAAGACTGATCCATTTAGCATAAAGGTCACGGTATGCCAGACGGTCTCCGTCACGGTGTCTACCTGAGCCTCAAGGAGCGTAATTTTCTTAAAGCGACTGGCCTTCAAAATACCTGCAACTACTACGGCGATAATCCCTGAAACATGAAACTCTTCTGCGATGAAAAAGGTCATGAGTGGCAAACTTAGTTCTAGCAATAGTTCACTGGCTATATCTATCGCTCGCACACTCAGTAAAAAGCTATGCAAAAAACGATTGACCATAGCCGTCACAAAACCGACTACAAAACCACCGAGGATAGAAAGCGCTAGGGAAGTTCCAGCTTGGCTGAGAGAAAACGTTCCTGTTGTCCAAGCAGCCAGAGCCATCTGAAAGGCAACCAAACCAGAAGCGTCATTTAAGAGTCCTTCCCCTTTTAGGATATTGGAAACCCGTTTTGGAAAACGAAAACGTTCAGAAAGAGATGCAAAGGCAACCAAATCTGTTGGCCCAAGTGCCGCTCCAACTGCTAAACAGGCAGCTAAAGGAAGAGTCATCCAAAGGAAGTGAGCCATGCCCCCCAAGCTTAAGGTCGAGATAAAAATCACAGGGAAGATCAGAAAGACGACAATCCGCCAATGCTTCAAAATGGACGTAATATCCGCTTCTTCTGCCTCCCGGAAAAGTAAGGGACCAATAACCATGGCCAGAAACAGCTCTGTATTGAGATGAAAGTCCGCATCGGGAACAAATAAACCAATCCCAATCCCCAAAAGAATTTGTACAAGAGGAAGGGGCAAAAAAGGCAGAAGTTTATTGGTCGTAGTTGAAATGATTAAGACAAATAAAAATAGAATCAAGTAAATGAGTAATTCCACACAATTCCTCCTTAATCTTTTTTACAACAAGATTCAAAAATCTCCTTTTGCTCTTGGATTTTCTGATCAATCTTAGAACAGTCTTTGTGCTCAATTTTTTTCTGGCATCGTTCCATTTCAAGAGCCACTAATTTTTTTTTAATTTTAAGCATTTTCTTGCTCATATGTGCTTCGTCGAGCACTCCGACTGCTCGCTCGTGATGCGTTGACTCGACAAAATTTTGGCGCATTGCCTCAAGCTTCTCACGAAGGTATTGCTTATCCATGTCTATACCTTTCTAATTTTTCAATCATAACTAAAAACGGTGGATTATTAACTTGGTTGAGAGTCCGATAAATGGCAGCTGTATACTCTTGTTGGTTCAACTGGCTAACAAAATCCAATACAGCATCCCTCTCGGTGTCTCCTCCTTCATGACCATAGTAGATCATGATAGCAATCCGTCCCCCTTTGACAAGCAAGTGACATAGCTTTTCTAAGGCTTTGATAGTAGTCTGAGGTTGAGTGATGACGGATTTGTCAGCAGAAGGCAGATAACCCAGATTAAAAATCCCTGCCTTAGCTTCTGTCACAAACTGATCAAGTGTCTCATGTCCTTGCAAAATCAACTGGACATTTTCTAAACCAGCTTCATTTAAACGGTCTTGGGTTTTCTCCAAAGCTTGCTCTTGAATATCAAAGGCATAGACTTGCTTGGCTAGCTTGGCTAAAAAAAGCGTGTCATGTCCATTCCCCATGGTCGCATCCACAACGATATCCTCTTTTGTCACGACTTCAGCCAAAAAATCATGTGCCATCTCAAGTGGTCTTTTCATTTCCAAACTCCTGTTTTACAGCCTTGCATCCTTGAACACTTCCTCGACGTCTCATTTCAGTTTCAATAGCATTTAGCACTTCCCATTTATTGAGGCTCCACATGGGACCAATCAGCATATCTCTAGGAGCATCTCCCGTGATTCGGTGGATGACGATATGCTTGGGAATGATTTCCAGTTGGTCACAAATGACCTTGACATACTCATCCTGACTCATCAGTTGCAAGCGTCCTTCGTGGTAATCTCGCTGCATACGAGTATTTGTCATGAGGTGAAGCAAGTGCAGTTTAATCCCTTGAATATCATTATCCGTAACACAGCGACGGACATTTTCGACCATCATCTCATGAGTTTCCCCAGGCAGGCCGTTGATCAGATGGGAAACAATCTCAATCTCGGGATATTTCCTCAAGCGTTTGACCGTTTCTACATACAATTCATAAGAATGGGCACGGTTAATCAGGTCAGAGGTTGCTTCAAAGGTGGTCTGTAAGCCCAATTCTACCGTCACATGCATGCGTTCCGATAACTCAGCCAAATATTCGATGGTTTCGTCTGGTAAACAGTCTGGACGCGTTCCGATATTAATTCCTACTACACCTGGCTCGTTAATAGCCTGCTCATATCGCTCCCGAATCACTTCCACCTTTTCATGGGTGTTGGTAAAGTTTTGAAAATAAACCAGATACTTTTTAACATCTGGCCACTTGCGATGCATAAAGTCGATTTCCTTATAAAATTGCTCATGGATAGGGGCATCTGGTGCTACAATGGCATCTCCAGAACCCGAAACCGTACAAAAGGTACAGCCCCCATGAGCCACAGTTCCATCCCGATTTGGACAGTCAAATCCCGCATCAATAGGAACTTTGAAAGTCTTTTCTCCAAAAAGTTTTCGATAATAATCATTCAAGGTATTGTAAGATTTCATAACTTTCATTATAACAAAAATCACCAACAATCTCAAAAGCCTGACTTTCCAACAAATTCCCTTGTTTCTCATTTCCTTTAGTGATTTTTTATGATACAATATGGGTATGATTTTAATGAAAATAGCATCTATTTTATTATTGATATTAACCTTGGTGGTTTGCTTTATTGTCACCAAGCTTTTCGGACTAAAAAAACTAAGAATTAATTTCGCGGATTTAGCTTTTCCACTTTTGGTATTCGAGTACTACCTTATCACTGCTAAAGCCTTTACCCACAACTTTCTACCGCGACTTGGTGTCGCACTTTCTCTCCTAGCAATCCTCCTAGTTGTCTTTTTCATCCTCAAAAAAAGAAGTTTTTACTACCCTAAATTTATCAAATTCTTCTGGAGAGCAGGTTTTCTCCTTACCTTAATCATCTACTTAGCTATGATTGTCGAATTGATGATGGTAAAATGATTACTAACCCTGTATTTAAATACTGGGTTTTTCTTTTACTCCTTTACCTAAAAAGACCAGAGGAAGCCTCTGGTCTTTTTATCACAGGTTAAACCTAAGAAAATAAATGAAAACTATCTTTCTCACGCTAGATTATTTATTTTTACGGCTTACAAAGTACAATCCACCAGTCACTGCCATCAAAGCGAGTCCTGTAACTACTGCTGCGTTAGATGCTTTTTCGCCAGTGTTAGGAAGTTTAGGTTTTGGGCCTGGTTTCTCTGGGGTGTAAGTATTCGTAATCGTGTAACCATCCACCGCTTTTGTATACCCTTTAGGAAGTTCTGCCTCATCAATGGTATAGGTAATTTCTTTACCATCTTGATTGCGATCAAGGTCTGTAAATTCATAAGTCCAACCACTTGCTTCTGAAGCTATTGCAGTTTTACCAGTATCTTTACCATTGGCAAATAGTTTAACTGTAATAGATGCTGGGCGAGCGTCTTTATGGTTTTCATCACCTTTCCAAATCTTCTTACCTTTTACAGATGTTTTTTCTGGTGTATGGGTGTTGGTCACATTCATACCAGTTTCAGTAGCTGTGTAACCTGTAGGAACACCAACTTCTTTGACTGTGTACTCGATTGCTTTACCATCTTGGTAACGGTCCAGATTAGTAAATTCATACTTCCAACCTGTTTCCGCTGTGGCTGTTGCTGTCTTGCCAGTATCTTTACCATTGGCAAGTAGCTTCACTGTAATAGATGCTGGACGGATACGATCTTGGTCGTTATTGTCAATCCAAGTCTTTTGTCCACTTACAGCAATTTTTTCTGGTGTATATTCATTGGTAATGGTGTACTTACCTTCTTTTTCTGTGGTGATTGTTGAAGTATATCCTTTGACAACCACTTCTTTGACAGTATACTTGATTAGTTTACCATTTTCATACTTAGGAAGTGCTTTTGATTCGAACTTCCAACCAGTTGCTTCTGATACTTCAATTTCTTGAACGACTTCTTTATCGTTTTTAAGAATTTGAACTTTCACAGATGATGTACGTTTGCCGTCTTGGTTGTTGTTATCTTTCCACACCTTAGTTCCTGAAAGGATAACTGTATCTGGATTGTGAGTGTTAGTCACTACTTGACCAGTTACAGAGGCTTCATAGCCAGCTGGTACATCTACTTCCTTGATTGAGTAAGCGATCTCTTTACCAGCTTCGTATTGTGGAAGATTTGTAAATGATGCTACCCAAGTGTTAGCGTCGGTCTTATCCTTAGCTGTCAAGGTCAATTTCTTACCTTCAACGGCTACTGGATCAGCATCTCCTACTTTTTTATAAAGTTGAACCGTTACGGACTCAGGACGTTTGCCGTCTTGGTTATTAGCGTCGTTCCATACTTTTGTTACTTTGTAGTCGATTGCTTTAGGAGCATATTTGTTTGTGATGGTAAAGTCTGTAATAGTTGATTCGTATTCTGCTACGGCTTCTTCTGTTACAGTGTATGTGATTTCTTTACCATCTTTATATTTTGCTAATTTCGTGAATTCGACAGTCCAAGTTCCGTCTGCGGCTGCTTGAACTTCTTTCGAATCAACTTTCTGACCGTCTGCTAAAAGATTGATTGTAATCTTAGTTGGACGTTTGCCGTCTTGGTTGTTCTCGTCATCCCAGTTCTTAGTTGCTTTTACATCAACTGTTTCTGGAGAATAGCTATTTGTGATAGTGAATCCTGATGCAGCGTCACCAGTAACATCAGAAGTGTAACCAGTAACAG
Organism: Streptococcus oralis; assembly: GCF_001579525.1. Lineage (GTDB taxonomy): Bacteria > Bacillota > Bacilli > Lactobacillales > Streptococcaceae > Streptococcus > Streptococcus oralis_M. Next base: position 491,982 of record NZ_KQ970788.1, read on the forward strand.
TTACTTCTACTACAGTATACTTGATAGGTGTTCCACCTTTATCAGCATCAAGGTTTGTGAAGCTTCCAGCCCAGTTGTTTGCGGCGTTAAGCTCAAGAGTCTTACCAGTATCTTGACCATCCGCAAGCAATTTAACTGTGATAGAAGTTGGACGTTTACCGTCTTGGTTGTTCTTATCATCCCATACTTTCTTCACAGAAACTTCAGTTTTCGCTGGAGTGTAAGTGTTCTCGAATGCTTTTTCATCATCGTAAGCAACAGTTGCTTCAAGGCCACCTTTACCATTGTCCGTTACAGTAACTGTAGCTGTGATTGTTTTCGTGTCGTAGGTGATACCTGTAGCAGTACCAGCTTTTTCAGCAATCTTGTATGTGAAAGTTCCAACTTTATCGAATTCCAAGGCTGAGAACTTAACGTTTCCATCTTTGTCATTCTTGACTGTTTCTTTCACATTACCATCTTGGTCTGTCAAAGTAAACTCAAACTCATCAGCTTTCAACTCACGACCAGTAAGTGTTTTATTAGCTTTAATCTTAACTTTTGCTTTGCTACGCTTATTTGTAACTGTTTTGATAGCTCCATCTTGTCCAACAGTCATCTCAAATGGAGTAGGATTTAACTCATATCCCTCAGGAGCCTCAACCTCGGTTACTGTAAAGTTCCCTTTCTTGATATCACTTTCTGAGTAAATAGATGACTCAGCAATTCCGTCATCATTTGTCGTTACAATTTCCTCTTTAGCCGTAGCTCCTGCTGGAGGAGTAATCTTGAATTTTGCTCCTTTTAGACGGTCATGAGTCAGCTCGTCGACCTTGTAAAGAATGATACGGTAACCAGTTTCTAACTGAATTGTACCGCCAGATGCAACGACTGAGTTTCCGATTTGCTTAACGACTGTCTTATTACTATAGTCGTCATATGTAAGAATCTGGTCATCACCCTTCATTTCAGCATTATTCTGAACTTTTGTTCCATCAGCTGGAGCACTTGTTTTATAATTAATTCGAAATGCTGCAGGTTTCCCGTTCTTAGCAACAATTGAAGAAGCATTGTTAATTGTTAAAGTAAAATCGGTATATGACTCATTCCAACTAACTTGGTAATCTTTACCAGCTTCTAAGATCACCTCATCTTTAAAGTAATAAGATTTATCGTACCAACCTGCCGTAACTTTAAATGTTTCTGGAATCATCTGCATCGGTGAGGCATTAGGATCAACCCAGTCATGAATTTCAATTTTGTTATAGGCAGCTTGTTTCGGATTAGCTCGAACATACCAACTGTGTAAATATTGTCCACTCTTATTTAGAGCACTAGATGTCCAATCCTCTTTGTAAATCAGACCATGATACTTACTGAAATTAGCACGTCCAATACCTTCAGAATAATCAGATGCTTCTCCTCTTTTTACCTTAATCTGGTGTGTAATTTCATTTATAGTTTCCGTTTTATCAAATCGAAGCGTCTCATTGCTTAGTTCATTTTTAGAACTAAAACCAACAAAGAATGTCCCTTTGACATTTTGTACTTGATAGCCACCTTTTTTCTCAAGGTAAGCTTTCAGATTCTTTAATGTAATAGTTACCTTACCACCATGATTATCCCCATTTGATACAATTTGAGTTTCCCCGATAACGAGATCTGTTTCTTTGTCTTTCAAGTCAAAACTCTCATTTCTCACGGTTAACGGACTTGGGACTGTAAAGGTAAAGGTATCACCGTCCTCCAATTTGCCATCGTAGGCACTCAAATCATAATCCACTGAGAACTTATAGTTTGAGTAGTCATGGTGCTCTGGAGAAAGGTTATAAATTCCATTTTCATCCGGACTTATAAATTTACCATTATCAACTTCCCAAATTCCGATATTACTGATAACATTCTTTAACTCCTTCGCTTCTGCTGAATTGGGAGCAAGGATTATCCCTAGAACACATGCCAGAGAAGTTAGGATGGATAACCAAAATTTCTTGTTCTTCATTTTCTTCCTTTCTAAATAACCGAAAACATAAAACGACCAACTATGATTGTCAAAACTCAACAACATCTCCTTTCAAATTCATTAAAATGGATGAGGCGCATTGATGAAACTACATCACATTTACAGACGTTCTTACAGTATGCAATTGCAATTATTTATCATATTGGTTCTGTTTTTAATATAGAAACCTCCTTTAATTTTATTATAAAACAAAATTAACTTTTTTGTAATAATATAAGGTTATTACTCTTTACAAAATATTGACACTGTGTAAAATTTTAACTTATATTTTTATTTTATCAACTTAAAGCTTTCTCTCAAGTGACAGAATGCCTATAAAACTAGCTTCAATTTATAAGAAGCACTTAAAAAGCAACATATTAAAATATTACATTTATTTATAAGTTTGAATTATCTTAATTTTTATTCCGACTACTTTATATAATTGTTAATCAAATAAAATTGTATAATACTCAACATTCTTTCTGAAATTAATATAAATTTGGAATTTTTATTTGTCTTGAATTGAATACAAAAAGACCAGGTTTCCCTGGTCTTTCTGAAATACATTTAGAAGAAATAGTTATTCATTCTAGTCTTCTTTTTTTCCTTTAGTGGCCACTAGACCTGCACTCAAACCAAGAAGAGCTAAGCCTGCTGCTAGAGCTGCTTGACTTTCTGCACTTCCTGTATTTGGCAACTGCTCTTCTTGAGCTTGACTAGCTGCATTTGAAGCAATTTCTTTTGTATCTGCTTTTTCTGATACTTGTGGTTTTGTAGATTCTTGAGGTACTGGTTTAGTTGTTTCACCAGCCGTACCTACTTCTACGATGCGATCCTGAGCCATGACTTTATCATAGCTTTCTTTTTCAGTTCGCTTGCCATTTTCAACTTCGATCAAGTGAACACGGATACCTTTTTGTCCTTCTTGGAGGATACGAGTTTCACCTAGATACAACTTATCAGACTTACGTTCCTGAACCTTGAAGTCAATTGTTTCTTCTTCGATTACAAGTTCTGGTCTGTTAAGGACAAGGTTCTTCACTTCATCTTCTGGAAGGGAGGTTCCTGGTTTCGTTCCAACCAAGACGATGCGGTCTGTCGGAGCCTCTACCACTTCGCGAAGTTTTTCTTCCTTACTTCCATCAGGATTAATCGCTGTAAAGATACGTTCTTTACCAACTTTTCCTTCTTGTTCTACACGAGTTTCTCCTAGATACAGCGTTGAATCTTTTTTCTCAACTGTCTTGTAGGCCAAATCGCTTTCAACAAATTCGAGTTTTGGAAGTTCTTCTTGTACAGCAGCAACTGTCTTCTCAGAAACTGGTTTTTCCTTGGTCAACTGGATACGGTATTCCTTGACTTGTTTTCCACTTTCTGAAACAAGACGAACAAGTACTGGAAGGCTATCGTCTCCGCTATCTATAACTGTTGAAGCCACTTGGTCTGTTTCCTCAACTGAAACTTTTGGACGTTGTCCGCTATAAGTTACCTGATAGTCTTGACGGTTTTCAGCGAAATCAGGAAGTTCTTTTCCATCTACAAGAATCTTCGATTGCGTGCTTTCTTGAGGCAATTCGCTTGGAGCAAGGAAGGTCATTTCAATTATCGCAACACCCTTCTTATCCGCTTTGCGCTCCATACGCCATCTCATGGCTTTGGCTTTGACAGCTTTAAAGGTAACGTTAATTTCATCACCGGCTTCAATGTCTTTATCCGCACGATAAGGAACAGCTTCCCAATTTTCTGGATTGTTGAATGGATGGTCTGCGTCGTAGGCTTGGTAGTTTGAATAGTAGGTTGGCACTTCAAACTCTGGACCAATATAGCGTTCCAAAACGAGTTTAGATGGTGCATCTGTACCACTATCTGCAAAGAAGTGAAGTTTGGCTTGAGCAACAGTCCGTTCTACAATCTTACCATTTTCACGGAAGATCACACCCGCTGATACTTCTGGATTAGAAGATGGTGTTGGAGACCAGTTTGTCCAACAACGATTTTCAGAATGATCTCTATCATTGATATAGTCAACACGGTCATGAGAACTGTCGTCAATATCATTAGTTGCTGAGGCAAAGGCTTGGTTACTATTTTCATCATAGTCAGGGTTGTCTGAGAGGGCCTCACCAAGTTTGTCTGTCACTCGTACAGAGAATTCCGCAACGAGGTCGCTACCAAGGACACGGCCTCGAACAGTAAATTGACCTGCTTTTGTCAGATTTTCTGCTGGAACTTCTTCCCATTCAACTACCAAGTCTTTTGTTTCGTAACCGTCTTTACCTGTGAAGTAAACAGGAACCTTCGTTGGCAATTCAAGTGGTTGCCCTACTTGTAGCAAGCGAGCTTGTTTGACCGCAGCAAGAGGTTTACGAGAAAGTAAGTCTTTGTCCTTAGTGAAATGTAGACGGTATTCTCCTAAGATGTCGCCATTTTCAGCTTTAGCGATGACACGGACTGGCTCACCTTCACGAACACTTGGAACGACGGTAGCGAGACCATTGTTGCTAACACTTGCTGTTACTGCAGGAACTTTTCCATCTGCAGACTCAAGGTAGTAGTCTGTCAAATCAGGGTTAAAGTTTGCTAAATCTTTACCGTCAACTTGGATTCTCGTTTGTCCTTGTTTGGCTGCCGCAACTTGTTTCGCAAAGATTTGTACTTCTGTGATAGAAGTTCCAAGTTTGTTGTCTGCTCTTACCATACGAATGCGAACCGCATAGGTCTCAACTTTATCAAAGCTAAAGTGATTCATTTCTCCAGCTTTTAATTGAGCTGGTGCTTTGAGATTGCTTACCTCTTTCCAGTTGGCAGGATCGTTAAAGACATGATTTTCAGTTTCAACAAAGCTAGGGTTTTTAGGTGCTGTTGGAACGGTATTACCGACGTAATATTCAATCACATAAGACTTCGGTACACCAACTCCGTGGTCTTCGTGGAAGCCAACGCTTAAGTTATCAACAGAGCGTTTGCTCAAAATACCAGAGTCACCAAAGAGAACTCCTACTGATGCGTCTTTCTTACGATTCCAGTTTGTCCAACGGTTGGCTGGTTGGTTATTGTAGGAAATGAGCTTGTCGTTAACATTTGAAACAGGGTCGCTTGGATTTGAGTCTGAAGCAAAGGCCAGTGGCAATTCTGAACCGGTCCATTGGTCAGAAATATTTGCTCCCTTCTCAGTTTGAGCAGATACGCGAACATGAAGTTTAGTTGTTAATTGCGTACCTTCTAGGCGACCATTAACTGTAAAGACACCTTCCTTGGCGTATTGGTCTGATTGAATCGCATCCCAAGTAACCTTAGCTGATGAAACGTGACCATTTGAATCGTAGGTACGAACGCTTTCTGGTAATTGAGGCGCTTCTGCGATTGGGGTCGTCACACTGACTTCTTCAACTGAAACGATGCCTTCTACAGAGACTTTTGCACGCGCCTCAAGGTCAATACCTTCAACTTTACCTAGAACTTCAAAGGTTTGATAGTGGTCGAGTTTTTCTTTTGGAATGGCTTGCCAAGTGACTTTATGAGTTTTAGGGAAACCTTTGTCATACTCAACCGTTACTGTTGTTGGAAGAGTAGGTTCTTGATGCAAGTCTGTCACTACATTTACTGGACGGATAGATTGCGCAACCTTCGTCTCAGTATTGGCTTGGATAGTGAGTTCAACTTGGCCTTTAGCTCCCTCATATTCCGCTTTCAGAGTGACTGCTCCTGGCTTATGTAACTCAAGCATTCCTTTACGAACCGCGACTTCCCCTTCACCACTTGTAGAGAAGGTTACTTTATCAGCTGGTAAAACTGCTTGTGTTCCATCTTGATAGTGAGCGAGTACAGACAATTTCACTGTTTGGTCTTCTTTAAGACCGTCAGCTTGCTCTACTTGTAAGCTCAAGTGGTCAATTTTCGGTGCTTCTTCGAGGAACTGAATAGCATACATTTGAAGAGGGCCACCATCATTTGGTTGAACAAAGATGCTTGCACGCATACCGTTTGCTGCACTTGCTTGCACCACTGTAACAGCTGCATTTTCAGCACTTGCTGCGACTTTTGGTAACTTAGCTCCATAAGCAAGAGTGCGGTATTGCATTGGTTTTTGGCTACTAAGTCCTGTGACAGCTTCATCACCAACAGTTACATTTGGTACTGCAGGAGCCGCAGGATTACCTTCTTCTACCACAAGGGTAGCGTGAATAGTCTCACCACCCAGTTGACCAGTCATTTGAATACGTGATCCTGCAACTGACAGTTTAGCTTTATCTGCTTCCGAAATCTCCCACTTATCAACTTCGTATTCTTGTACGCTTCCATCCGTAACAGCAATAGAAGCGTATTTGTCAACAGCGCTCAAGTCTGTTCCTGGAGCAACACGCTTAACAGTTGGAAGCTCATTTGCGATTGCTAGAATTTCGACACGGGCCTCAACTTCGCGTCCGTCTGCCATACCTTTAACAGTCACAACTCCTGCTTGGCTCACATCAACTGAAGACCAAGTTACTGGACGTTTTTCACGACTGCCATCACTGTAGATAAAACCGACTGTCTTCGGCATTTTTGGTTCTTTCTCAATAACAGTACGTACTTTTGGTACTTCTGTTCCGAGAACGGTCTTTTCTTGGTCTTCTTTTTTACCAGTAAAGACCGTTACTTGACCAGATTTCAAGAGATCTGAATGGGCTGTTAGAGTGAATTTACCTGCTTGCTCAGTTGATTTAACAATGGCAACCCCTTTACCGTTAAAGGCTCTGCGAATCCAAGAACCATCTGCTTGTGCCTTATAACGTTCACGGCTGGCTTGTTCCCCATTATCTACACCGACAAGTTGACCTTGGCCATGCAATTGGAAGCGAACTAGATTATTAGCAGTTGGTACCACATTTCCTTGGCTGTCTACAATTTCGTAGTAGATGTAAGTCAAGTCTTTTCCATCTGCTGCGATTGCGTGTTCTTCCTTGATGAGACGAACACCTGCTGGTTGGCCTGCAGTCGTGTTCTTATCACGTGCAATTTCGTTTCCAGCTTCATCGCGAGCTACAGCTTCCAAAGTACCTGGTTGATAAGCAACCTTCCACTCAAGATAGAGTTCCTTGGCATTCGCACCTTCTTGGTAGGTACGGCCATCACTGGTTTGTTTCTTGTTGAACTTTTTAACTCCAAGAGATTGACCGTTCAAGAACAATTCAACGCTTGCAGCGTTTGAGTAGGCACGAACTGGGATTTTTCCGTCTGAATCTTCAACTTTCGATGCCAATTCTCTATTTTCCCAGTTCCAGTGAGGAAGGAGGTGCACCATTGGTTTCTTCTTGGCAGAAACCCATTGGCTTTGGTAGAGATAAAAGTCATTTTTTGGAATACCAGCTGTATCTACGATACCAAAGTAAGAGCTCTTAACGGGAGTTTGGTTTTGGTTGTGCCATGGTGTAGGTTCACCGATATAGTCCGTACCTGTCCAGATAAACTGTCCAGCATAGCCAGCGTTGTCACGGTCAAACGTCCATGAATCTGTTGCCGTTTTACCCCAGCCAACTCGGTCATTACCATAGTCAGACTGTTCGTAATGACGCTCAGGTCCGTTACTATGTTTCAATTCTTGTTCAGGGCGATAGTAACTTCCACGTGTACGGGTTGCTGAAGATGTTTCTGAACCATAAATCAACCAGTTTGGATGTTTCGCACGAAGTTTCTTGTAGTTGTCTTCTGAATAGTTGAAACCAACTGCATCGAGTTCTTCGGCAATCTTCTCATGACCACCGCTACCATCACCAAAGCGGAACTTATCTGCTCCCATAGTAACATAACGTGTAGTATCAACATCTTTAATCACTTTTACTAAGCGTTTAACCGTTGCAAGAGAGTGAGCCTTTCCATCTGCTTCACCAATTTCATTCCCGATAGACCACATGAAGACAGCTGGGTTATTTTTATCTCTTTCGACCATGGTACGAAGATCGTAGTCAGACCATTTTTCACCTTTTCTAGCTTCTGGGTGAGTAGCGTCTTTTTCAAAGAAACGTCCGTAGTCATAAGGTTTCTTGCCACCATACCAAGTATCAAAGGCCTCTTCCTGAACCAGCAAACCAAGTTCTGCTGCGATTTGCAAGGTCTGTGGACTTGCAGGGTTATGAGTTGTACGGATGGCGTTAACGCCCATCTCCTTCATTTGTTTGAGACGACGGTATTCTGCCTTATAGTTTTCTTCTGCTCCAAGCGCTCCGTGGTCATGGTGCAAGGAAACACCATGGAATTTAATGCGTTCACCATTCAAAGAGAAACCTTCATTTGGAGTCCAGTGATAGTAACGGTAACCAAACAAATCTTTCTTAGAATCAACCAATTGACCGTCACGGTAAACACGCGTAATCAATTCGTACAAGGCAGGTTTATCATTTAAAACTGTCCAGAGTTTTGGTTGTTCAACTTCTAAAATCGCATCTAGGCTTGTTGATTCATGTGCTTTTAAAGTACGGCTTGCTGTACGAACCAAACCTGTTACAGCCTGACCACCACGTTCAACGATTTGATACTCTGCCACCAATTCATGGTCTTTATCATCTGTATTGACGATTTTGCTGGCTACATGAGTTTCAACCTTACCATGTTGCTGTTCTTCTAGTTTTGGTGTTAAGATAGTTGTTCCATTTTTTTCAACATGAACCTTATCAGTCACTTGCAAGGTTACATCACGGTAGATACCACTACCTGAGTACCAACGGCTACTTGGCTGTTTGTTAACCGCATGGACAGCAATCACATTCTCACGACCATCTTTGTGAAGGTATTTGGTGATATCGTATGAGAACTGGTTATAACCATTTGGATAATGCCCCACTAACTGGCCATTGACATAGACTTGAGAATCCATATAGACACCATCAAAGGTCGCTCGAACATTTTTCTTGAGATCTTTTTCATCAAGTTTAAAGGTCTTGCGATACCAAGCTTCACCACCATTGAGCTGTCCACCCTCGTTTTGGGCAGGTGACTGATGGTCAAAATCGTTAAAGATACTCCAGTCGTGTGGAAGATCCAATTTTTGCCATGTTGATACGTCTGCATCTGATTTCACAGCTTCTTTAGGATTCGCATTGAGTTTAAAGTGCCAATTTTGATTAAAATTCACTTTTCTATCTTCAATCATTTGATTCACTTCTTCATTTGTCGCAGCTTTCAAATCTTCCTTGACTGGCTTTTCTTGACTTGAAGCTTGAGATTCTACCTTTGGAGCTGTTTCTTCAGGTTTTAGAGACGCTTTCTCCTCTTTTGGAGCTACAGGTTCATCTTCTTTCACCTCTGGTTTGCTTGCTTCAATTTGAGCAGCTTGACTTTGGTCGACACTTGCAGCATCCTTGTGCTCTGCTACAGCTTGATTTTCTTTTTCCTCCACTGCCGGACTGTCCTCTTTTGCTTGCTCCACAGTGTGGGTGATAGGAGTTTCATCCGCGAAAACTGGTGATTCTCCAACAACACTTCCTCCAAATAGAACCACACAGGTTCCAATCATGACAGAGCAAGCGCCTACGGCAAACTTACGAATGCTATAGACTCTTTTACGATTCCAATGGCCATTTTCCATAAAATCCTCCTTTAGCAACCGCTTCCATTTAATTGTAAGCGTATTACTTTTTCATAGTCTTCTACTCTTATTTTATAAAATGATATAGATAACTTCAATCCTCCAAACTAAAAAATCATATTTTTGATTGTTTTTTCTAAAATATGTAGAAGATTCAAAAAATGTGAATGTAGATTTAGAACAAAAAACAAACATTTCTTGTCACTCAGTAAAATATCATAAAAAAGTTCCTTACAAAAGGAACTTTTTTTACTTATAATTAAAGATTCCCCCTGCCAACTTATCAGCTAGCTTGGGAAAGAGGGTATAAAACTTATGGGCTAGGTTCAACAAAACTGGGAGATTGAGTTCCCGTTTGTTTTTTCCTATGGTTTTGACAATCTTTCTAGCCACTGCATCTGGTTCTAAAAGAAAGCGGTCAACCGACTTGAGGTAGCTCCCATATGGGTCTGCATGATCAAAAAAGGTAGTACGAATCGGTCCTGGATTGACCGTCGTTAGATAGACACCATAGGGCATGAGTTCGAGGCGCAGAGCGTTTGAGAATCCAATAGCCGCAAACTTGGTCGCTGAATAGAGACTGGACTTGCTAGTCGCTATCAAACCTGCCATACTGATGATATTGATGATATGGCCTTTTCGACTTTCCTTCATACGAGCCACAAGGCGCCGAGATAGATTCATCAGAGCAAAGGTATTAACCTCAAACATCTGGTGAATGTCTTGATCAGAGATATGGTCGAAATCTTCAAAAATTCCATATCCTGCGTTGTTAATCAAGACATCAATCTTGCCATAACGGAGATAGAGGTCAGCTACCAGAGCTTCTATGGCTGAGTCATCAGTAATGTCGATTTCAATCCATTCCACATTAGGATGATTTCCGTAGAGTTGAGCTAATTTTTCCTTGTTTCTACCTAGTAAGATGAGTTGATCATTTGGCAAGAGTTTGACCATTTCTTGGGCTAAGCCACCGCTAGCCCCAGTGATGATGATGGTGCGCATCTCTATTCCTTTCAAAGTGTTGGTCAATTTAATGAAATCTTTTTCCAGCTAAATAATGAGCATAAGCTTGATCAATGACAGGAGCAAACAGATAATAATCCTCCCAGCTACCTAAAAATTCTAAAGGCAAATCATACAAGTCATTGACTACAAATTCGGAATAATCATCCATATACTGATGTTCATAATAGTCATTTACAAAAGCCTGAAAATCCTTTGTAATATCCATTGTTCCCAGTTTACCATCGCACCAGTCTAAAAGATAATCAACACCCAAAGTTTGCTCATTTTTTACACTTTGGAATACCGTTTCTTCATCAGGAGACATGATTTCTTTGGCATCATGCTGGATGAGCCAAGTAACGAAAAAACCGATATGATTCGCAGCCCAACGATAAATCTCCCGATAATCTTTTTGGGTTAGCTCTTCTTTTTGTAATGAATAGCTGTGCAAGTAGTTGGTTAATGCATTTTCAAAATACCAATCTGCTTTATCCAATAAACGATTTTCAACAGTCATCTTATTTCCCTCTCAACGAACTTGAAGAATTATAACTCAACTTCTTCCAAGTCTTTAACCACATGGACATTTTCAAAAACAGTTGCTGCATCTTTCTTGAGCTGACTGATATCTTTTGAGAGGAAACGAGCACTGATATGATTGAGCAAGAGGCGTTTAGCACCAGCTTCTGCTGCTACTTGTGCTGCCTGCATATTGGTTGAGTGACCGTGGTTGCGGGCAATCTTCTCATCACCCTTACCATAAGTGGACTCATGGACAAGGACATCGGCATTGACAGCTAGACGCACACTGGCATTGGTTTTTCGGGTATCACCCAGAATGGTGATAATCTTACCTGGACGTGGCGCTGAGATATAGTCAGCAGCCTTGATTTCAGTTCCGTCTTCTAGAACAACGTCCTGACCGTTTTTGATTTTTCCAAAAAGCGGGCCAAATGGAACACCAGCAGCCTTAAGTCTTTCAGCATCCAAGGTACCTTCTAAGTCCTTTTGCATGACACGATAGCCAACACAGAAAATAGTGTGGTCCAGCTCCTCTGCATACACAGTGAATTTATCGGTCTCAAGGATTTTTCCTAGAGAATCTTGGTCAAACTCATGAAAATGCATGCGGTAAGGCAGACGAGAACCTGACACACGTAGACTGGTTAAGACAAATGACTTAATCCCTTGTGGTCCATAAATGTCCAAATCTGTCTGCTCTTCATTGGCCTGAAAGGCACGACTAGAAAGGAATCCTGGCAAGCCAAAGATATGATCTCCATGCAGGTGAGTGATAAAGATTTTGCTGACCTTACGTGGTCGGATTGTGGTTTCCAGAATGCGATTTTGCGTTCCTTCTCCACAGTCAAAGAGCCAAACTTCGTTAATCTCGTCCAAGAGTTTCAGGGCGAGACTTGAAACGTTGCGGGCTTTAGAGGGCTGACCAGCCCCTGTTCCTAAAAATTGAATATCCATTCGATACTTTCTAATTAATCAATATATAACATGGCTGTGCGATTTTCCGATCGGAAATGGCGCTTGCCAGTAAAAGCTTTAGACTCTTGAAGCAAATCCTCTTGGCTGTAACCTTTGAGACGCTTGCGACCATCTGCTAAACTTTCTAAATCAGTCAAAGCTGTGAGATTCTTCACGCTAACAACTTCCTCATCTCCAGCATCCTTCATGTAAATCTTTCCAGATTCTTCAAAGACGAGTTGATGGGGGAAAATTTGCGCAATTTCAAAGAGCAAGTCAGCTGTGATTACTTCCTCAGCTTCTGAGAAAATCCGCCCCAGTCCCTCACTCTCATAGCAAAAGCCAAAGGATTTGCCAGATAAATTAAGACGAATAAAAGGCTTATTTTCAAAGGTGAAACTTGGCTCAGCATTGTAGAGATTCAGTTCCTGACTGAGTTCTGCAAAATAATCCGTCGCAGCTTCAGGACTCTTTTTCTGGTAGAGTTCAGCAAAGTAGGCATTGACTACACTCGGAGGAGGGGTGATGAGAGTCAACTGCTCTTGCTCTGTTTTAGCAGCTAGAAGTTGATCCAGATAGACCTTATCCAGACTTGTATAGCCTCCATACTTTAGAGCCAAAGTTTTAATATCAGTCATAAAATTCCTCTAACCTCCATTTATTTTTCTCGGAAATATAGCCTGTAATCACTTCACCGTCATCCTGATAATCACGTTCTTCCAGAATCGCAACACTTTCTAAATCATGAATCTTGTAAGACTTTGAAAAAGGCACGCGCAGGGTAAAGACTTCAAAAATATCCTTGATCTTCTCCAAAAACAATGCTTGCAACTGCTCACGACTATCCTCAGACTTGGCAGAAATGAGGGCATACGGCGTTTGGGTAGGCATGAAATCCTCCACTAAATCCGCTTTATTATAAAGAGTCAGGCGAGGAATATCCTCCATATCCAAGTCTTTCATGATAGACAGAACCGTTTTTTCATGTTCCTCGTGATAAGGATTGCTGGCATCGATGACATGAACCAGAAGATCCACATGCTTGCTTTCTTCCAAGGTTGACTTGAAACTGGAAACCAATTCAGTCGGCAAATCCTGGATAAAACCAACCGTATCTGTCAAGGTAACCTGAAGATTGCCCCCTAGATGGATGCTCTTTGTCGTCGCATCCAGGGTCGCAAACAGCTCGTCTGCTTCATACTGGGTCTTAGTGGTCAAGGTGTTCATGATGGTTGATTTCCCAGCATTGGTGTAGCCAATCAAACCAATCTTAAAGGTGCTTGACTCCAGACGTTTTTCTCTGACTGTTGCCCGATTTTTCTCTACCACCTTGAGCTGACGCTCGATATCTGTGATTTGATTACGAACACTACGACGGTTCAGTTCCAGCTGACTTTCACCTGGACCACGGGAACCAATTCCCCCTGCCTGACGGCTGAGCATAATTCCCTGACCAACCAAGCGAGGCAAGAGATACTTGAGCTGGGCCAGGTGGACTTGGAGTTTCCCTTCATGGCTTCGAGCCCGCATGGCAAAGATATCCAGAATCAACTGCATACGGTCAATCACCTTGACACCCAGAACTTCTTCTAGATTGACATTTTGCCGTGGCGTCAAGCGATTATTGACGATGACAGTAGTAATTTCTTCTGCATCTACCATGAGTGCAATCTCTTCCAACTTACCAGAGCCCACAAAGGTCTTGGAGTCATACTTTTCCCGTTTTTGCCTGTAGCTATCGACTACGACTGCTCCAGCAGTCTTAGCCAGACTGGCCAATTCTTCCATGGAGAGGTCAAAATTGTCCATGCCCTGCAATTCCACACCGATGAGCAGGACTCGTTCCTCTTTTTTCTCCGTTTCAATCATCTAAAAACTCCTCAATCTGGCTTAAAATGCGGTCCTGAACGTCAGGCTCTCCTATCTGATAAAAGGTAACCTGCATGCGATTACGGAACCAGGTCAACTGACGCTTAGCAAAATGACGAGTTGCCTGTTTGAGACTCTCGCTGGCTTCCTCGAGAGTCTGCTCTCCTCGAAAATAGGGGAAGAGTTCCTTGTAGCCAATGCCTTTGGCTGCCTGCACATCTGGATAATGGTCAAAGAGCCACTTGGCCTCATCCAAAAGCCCAGCCTCAAACATCAGATCTACTCGGCGATTGATACGATCATAAAGCTGACTGCGTTCATCATCCAAGCAGATAATCAGTGGTTCATAAGGACTTTCCTGATTTTCCAAATCCTGACCAAAATGGGCAATCTCCAAGGCACGCATGGCACGACGACGGTTAAACTGGGGAATTTTAAGACCTGCTTGCTCCACAAGATGGGCTAATTCCTCATCTGAATAAGACTCTAAACTAGCGCGATAGGCTAAAATCTCCTCATGAGGTGTCTCCCCACCTAGATGATAGCCTTCCAGCAAACTCTGGATATAAAGTCCGGTACCTCCCGCTATAATAGCAAGCTTGCCACGACTTTGAATATCCTCAATAGCCTTCTTAGCTTCTGAAACAAAATCAAAAGCCGAGTAAGACTCGGTCACCTCTCTGACATCAATCAAATGATGAGGAACAGCTGCTTGCTCCTCTGGGCTAGCCTTGGCCGTCCCAACATCTAACCCTCTGTATACTTGCTGACTGTCACCACTGACGACCTCTCCACCAAAGCGCTTGGCCACTTCAATAGCAAGGGCTGTCTTCCCAACAGCAGTCGGTCCAACAATCACAATTATTTTTGTTTTCATCTTTTTTCCTTGAAAAATTTCCATTTTTTCGTTACTATTATTATATCACAAAAAGGTCAGTCAGAAAAATGCTACCACTTGAGGAGCCTGGCTGATCGGGAAGATAAAGGAGGAAGACTCATGGCTAAAGGATTCGCTAAAGGTCTTGTAACAGGTGTCGCAGGAACTGTCGCTGCCGTTGCAGGTGCAGTATACGCAATTAAAAAGAAAGTGATTGAGCCAGAAGAGCAAAAAGCAGCTTTCATCGAAGAAAACCGCAAAAAAGCAGCTCGCCGCCGCGTATCACATTAAGCAACAAAAGAAGTTGAGAAATCTCAACTTCTTTTTATTTTCTTAAATAGCCAAATCAAACTTCAGTTGTGGCTTGACTGGATCATAGTCAACCAACTCAAAATCTTCCGCTTTGATATCAAAGAAATTAGTCCTATCAGGAACATTTAAAACCAAGCGTGGTTGGCAGTTTGACGGCTCACGACGGAGCAATTCCTGAGCTTGTTCAAACTGATTATCATAGATATGGAGGTTGTTGATAAAATAGAAAAACTTCCCAACCTTCCATCCAAAATGCTTAGCAATCATCATCTGTAAAGCCACATACTGCATGGCATTGATATGGTGGGCCACCAACATATCATTCGAACGCTGGGTCAAGGTCGCATCCAGATAGATGTCCCCATCAACACGACGGACATCAAACATGGTCTGAAAGGCGCATGGAAGGAGGCCGTCTGTCTCCTCAAATGCTTGGTAGTCCCAGAGTGAGATGATATTGCGGCGGTTCCAAGGATTGGCTTCCAACTGTTTAAGTATCTTATTGATAATATCGTGTTTCTTAACGACCGCCCCATAGCGTTCACCGATGGTTCCCGTATCCCCCACTTCCCAGTCATTCCAGTAGTGAACATTGTACTTGTCATTGAGAACATCTAAGCTATTAGACTGATCTTGGTAAATCCAGAGTACTTCCTTGATGGCGGATTTGATTGCAATGGGACGCAAGGTTGTGATGGGAAACTCCCCCTTAGACAAATCATACTCCGCAAAGGCGCCCGTTATGTACTTGGAATTAGCAACAGTCCCATCCTTGTACTTGGGACGTGCTTGTTCAGAAAAGACACCGTCTTTGAGGATTCGTTCAATATTTTCTTTAAAAATCGTATCTGCTTTTGTCATTTTCTCTCACCTCATTTATTGTCCTAACTAGTATAGCATAAAAAAAGAAAGGAGGAAAATCACTGGCTTTAAAGTAGTGTTTTTCTCCTTTTATGATCTTATTGCAATACAAGTGATGCTGCTCCGATAACTCCAGCGTCATTTCCTAGAGTTGCAAGAGCCAATTTTGTGGATGTGCGTACTTGAGGGAAGGTATTTTCGTCGTAGACTTTTTGAACACCTTGGAGAAGGAATTCTCCAGCTGCTGACACACCACCACCGATAACGATTGTTGATGGGTTTAGGATTGAACCGATATTAGCACAAGCGATTCCCAAGTAACGTGAGAAGTTTCGGTAAACGATCAAGGCAAGGTCATCCCCTTCTTTTGCAAGGTCAAAGACAGTTTTAGCAGTTACTTCTTCACCGTCATCAATCAAGCGTTTCAAGGCTGCATCGCCTTCGTATTCATCAGCATAACGACGTGTCAAGTTGACAATCCCTGTTGCAGAAGCAACTGTCTCCAAACAGCCTTTCTTACCACAAGTACAAGCGATTGGTTGGTCAAAGTCAACAGTGATATGACCAAGTTCTCCTGCCGCACCAGCGACACCGTGAAGCAATTTGCCTTCTGCCACGATACCGCCACCAACACCTGTACCAAGTGTCATAAAGACAACGTCTGGTTGGTTTTCACCAGCACCCATCCAGCGCTCACCAAGAGCAGCTACGTTGGCATCATTATCGATGAAGAATGGAATACCCAAGGCTTTTTCAATCTTTTCTTTAATTGGTTGAAGGGTTTTCCAGTTGAGGTTGTAGGCACCGATAACAGTTCCTTTTTCACGGTCAACCACACCAGGTGATCCCATTCCAATGCCTCGGAAATCCGTAGATGACAATCCAAGCAAGTCCAAACGATGCTGAATAGACTCAATCATATCATCTACAATATGACTTCCCTCATCCAAAATATTAGTCTTGATAGACCATTTTTCTTGGATTTCTCCCTCTTGAGTTAAAATTGCAAACTTGATAGATGTTCCACCAAGGTCAATCCCAATAATCTTTTGACTCATCGTCTTCTCCTTTTTAATTGAAAATGCTTACAGATATAGTATAACAAAATCGTCTGTTTTGTGCAAAGGTTTGCGTGAATTTATTCTCATTTAATCACTTTCTTTATTCCAAAGTTTGCTAACTTAAGATTCAATCCTCAACTCATACAAACCTCTCACTGCGTTACAGCCATAGACAGCTTCTGCTTGGTTCAAGTCTGCCAAAGTCAAGACTTTTTCCTCTACCTGTCCTGTTTTTAGCAAATGCTGACGATAGATTCCTGGCAAAATTCCTAGACTGGTAGGCGGTGTGTAGAGTTTACCATTAATTTTTAAGATCAGATTTCCAATAGAAGTTTCCAATAGCTCTCCTGCTGCATTATGGTAAATCTTCTCTTGCTCTCCTAGGCTTAAATGTGGTCTATGAGTTGTTTTAAAGTAGGTAAATGATTGATTCAAATCTGCTTCTTGCAGACAAAGTTTGGCTTTGCAGAAACTTGGGCTGAGGGGTGTTAAGATTTGGCGACTGAGTTCCATCTCTCCAGACTTGCTGATAGTAATTCGCAAACGATAGTCTTGGTGAGAATCACAAGCTTGACACTCTTCCTCTATCTTTTGTCTCAGTTCTTCTGGGTCAAAAGGAAAGGAAAAATAACGACTCGCCTTTGTCAATCTTTTCAGATGTTGATCTTCAAATAGCAAACGTTTCTGGCTGATTTTCCCTGTAGTAATCAATTTGAAACGAGCTTGTTTACGATAGAGAACAGCCGCCTTTTGATGCACTTCACGATATTCAGATTCCCAAGTACTATCCCAAGTAATCCCTCCGCCAACTCCATAGATGGCTTGGCTCTTGTAGAGTTGAATGGTCCGAATGGCAACATTGAAAATTCGTCGCCCATTTGGAAGCAAGAGACCAATCGTTCCACAGTAAACTCCTCTGGGTTGAGGCTCCAGGTTCTTAATGATTTCCATAGTCGCAATTTTAGGTGCGCCCGTTATGGAACCACAAGGAAAGAGTGAGCGAAAAATGGTAACTAGGTCCACATCCTCTCGCAACTGACTCTTGATGGTCGAAGTCATCTGCCAAACAGTTGAATACTGTTCCACCTGACACAGACGCTCCACGTGCTCACTCCCAACTTCAGAAATACGGTTCATATCGTTGCGCAAGAGATCTACAATCATCATGTTTTCAGAGCGATTTTTAGGATCCTGTTCTAGCCAGCTAGCTTGGGCAAGGTCTTCTTGGTCAGTCACTCCCCGCTGGGTTGTTCCCTTCATCGGGCGAGTCGTTAATTCCTGGTCATTTTGCTCAAAAAAGAGCTCTGGGCTCATAGAAATCACTGCCATCTCGTCATGTTCTACATAAGCATTGTAGCCCGCCTCCTGCTCTACCACCATACGATTGTAGATGGCAAAAGGATTGGCACTTAAGTCCTGCTTGAGTTGGACGGTGTAGTTGACCTGATAGGTGTCTCCCTGACGCAAATGATGGTGAATCTGGGCAATAGCCTTTTCATAGTTCTCTGCAGATGTTTCTTCCTGCCACTTTGAAGGCAGATCTACTTCCTCATAAGTCAGAGGAATAGGGGATGTTTCCACCCTATCGTGAACGGTAAAATATAGTAGATACTCTGCCAGTAAAGGAGCTTTATGAACTGCTAATTTCTCCTCAAATGCAGGTGCAGCCTCGTAACTGACATAGCCCACCACATAATAACCTTGCTCTTGGTAGCTCTCCACCTGTGGCAGCAAGTCCGCCACTTCTGCTAAATCTCTCGTTTTTAACTCTTTGATAGGCTGAGTGAAGGTGTATCTCTCCCCCAAAGCCCTAAAATCTATCACTGTTTTTCTATGCATACCTTAAGTATAGCACAAAAAAGCCGACCTAGAACAGCTAAATCCAGCTTTGTTTACTGATTTCTATAACGAAAAAAATTCTCTACTTTACTTTTTCTACTTTTGGCAATTTTCCTTCAGATGGCGTCCCTTCTTCTTGTAAAAACTGATCTTATTTGGAGCACTTTACACAAAAATTCAACAAAAAAATAACAGAGGAAGTCCTGGTATCTATACCATTTTTCCTCTGTCTTTTACTTTTCTTCTGTTACTACAGAATAAGTTCACGACTTTCTGATAGAATCTTGTGGATACTGCGCACGCGCACCACCAATTAATTTTGGACGACTAGCTAGAGCCGTTACATGAGCATGCCCAATTTCACGCAGTACAGGGCAAATTGGTACTTGAACATGCTTGACATGCATGCCAATTGCGGTATCTCCGATATCTAATCCAGCATGGGCCTTGATAAATTCAACCTCAACTGGATCCTGCATAAACTTGAAGGCTGCCAATTGACCCGAACCTCCTGCATGAAGAGTCGGAAGGACACTGACGATTTCCAGGCCAAACTGCTCTGCTACCTGACGTTCAACGACGAGGGCCCGATTGACATGTTCACAACCTTGAACGGCTAGATGAATTCCTTTTTCCTCTAGGATAGCTAGAATGGTCTTCACAATGACTTCCCCAATTTCTTGGCTGGATTCCTTGCCAATCTGACCACCTATCACCTCACTAGAAGAAAGGCCCAAAACAAAGATAGCTCCTTGCCTCAAATTAGCCTTGTCTATTACATCTTCTACAATCTGGCTTGTTGCTCTGTGAATGTCTTTTTCCTTCATACTTGATACCTCTTTTGTCACTATCTATCATATCTTTTTTTACTGATTTTATCAAGGCCAACTAATCATTCTGATTTTTAAAAGCAAAACTCCCAGAATAAACTGGGAGTTAGCTCATTACTATTTTATTAATGCATATTTCAACTGTCGTCCCTTTTGAAGGTGCAGAATCAATCTTCATCTGGTAATTGTCTCCAAAATGAAGTTTGAGTCGTTGGTCGACATTTTGTAGACCAACTCCCCCACGTTTGAGCTGACTTTGACTACTATCGCTAGTAGCTTGGAAGCCAACACCATCATCCTCAATGCGGATGACAATCCCTATATCCTGTCTCTGAACAGAAACTTTAATATGGCCCTGACCTTCCTTCTCCTTAATACCATGGTAAAGAGCATTTTCTACAAGAGGTTGCAACACCAACTTGGGTAAGACTAGGTTACCAAAAGCAGGATCTTCATCAATCTCATACTCCAGCTTATCACCATAGCGTTGTTTTTGGATAAAGAGGTACTGGCGGACATGATTGATTTCATCAGAAAGAGAAATCAAATCCTTGCCTTGATTGAGCGCCAAGCGGAAATAGGTTGCCAAGGACTTGGTCACCTGAACCACTCGCTGACTATCCTGAAACTCAGCCATCCAGATGATAGTGTCCAAAGTATTGTAGAGGAAATGGGGGTTAATCTGGCTCGATAAGGCTTGAAATTCATACTGACGGGTCGCTTCTTCCTGCCTGCGCACATCTGCCATCAGCTGATCAATCTGATCCAACATGGCATTAAACTGGCGAGTCACTTCTCTCAGTTCATAGGCACCAGCTTCTTTAGCACGCAGATTTTGTGTACCAGAAGCAATTTCCAGCATGGTTTCTCTCAGATCCTTCAAAGGGGCAATCCAGCGTTTGAGACTGAACCACACCAAGCAGAGACAGGCAAGAAGAGATAAGGCACTAGCACCAAGCAAGGTCCACATGAGTTGACTCCGAACCTGGTCTAACTTCTCCAACGAAGACACGCCTATAACCGTCCAATCAGTTCCTGCAATCTGTTCCTGACTGACGTAGGATTGGTGATCCAGCGTATAGCCCTGCCCCGTCTCGATGTAGGGTTTCATGGCCTCCATTTCACTTGCTGAGCTATAGACAGTACGTTTAGGATGGTAGACAAATTCATGGTTTTCATTGATGATAAAGGCAAAGCCCTGCTGGCCCAACTGGAGTTGGTTGAGATAGGCTTCCAGAGTTTCATAGGAAATATCCAAACGAAGTACGCCAAGATTGGCTCCCTTTGTATCGACAAGTTCCTGAGTGACAGAAATGACCCACTGACTATCTGATTTACGAGCTGGGGTTAAAACTGGCTTAGCTCCCTGATGAATAGCCTTTTGGTACCAATCCTCAGCCATCATATCTGAGGAAGTTTTCATCTGCACACTATCATCTGTAGAAATAACCTGACCGGATTTGGTGACCAGTACCACCGTTTTCAAGTCCTGGTCTGCCTTTAAGATAGTCAAAAACAGATCTCGGATTCCCTTGACTTGGTCTTGGTTAGGATTCTCAGCATAGGCTAGGACATCCTTCTGCTGGGTCAAACTGGTCGAGGTGGTTTCTAATTTTTTGATATAAGACTGAATAAAGTGGCTAGTCTGGCTAATTGTCGTTTGGCTATTACCCTCGATAGTAGCCTCAATGGCTGATGAACTAGATTGATAGTAGAAAGTCCCAACCAGAGCTAGGAGAATGAGAAAGACCAGAAAGATGGAAATAACCATTCTGACTAAGAGAGAAGAACGCTTCATCGGCCTTCCCCTTTCTTAAACTGACGAGGTGTCACACCTGAAATCTGTTTAAAACGTTGGGTAAAGTAGTTCATATCTTCAAAGCCAACCTTTTCGGCTATCTCATAAATCTTTAAATCTGTGGTCAGAAGCAAGAGCTTGGCTTGTTTAACACGCTCTCTCACCAGGTAATCCTGAAAAGGCAGGCCCAACTCTTTCTTAATCAAGGAACTCAAATAAGTCGGACTAAAGCCCAAGTCACTAGCCAAAGACTTCAAACTAAACTGACTGTCAGCTAGATGGGACTGGATTTTCTGGGCCAGATTTCCCTCAAACTTATCAGTTAATAAATCTTGTAACTGCTCTTCCTTTTCTTCCTTGTCTAGTTTTTGCTTGATTTTCCCCAACATTTCCTCAATATCCTGACGCGAAAAGGGTTTGAGCAAGTAGTCATCTACACCGAGTTTGACGGCAGACAAGGCATAATCAAAATCATCGTAACCTGTCAAAAAAACTAGGTGAACCTGAGGATAGGTTTCTCGGACCAGACTGGCCAACTGGATGCCATTTAGCTGAGGCATATTGATATCAGTTAAAATGATATCTGGCACCTGTTTTTGAATCAAGTCCCAAGCCTGTCTTCCATTTTCAGCCTGACCGATGATTTCCATATCGTAGGCTGCTACATTGACCAGCTTGGTCAAGCCTTGTCTTACCAGATACTCATCTTCTACGATTAAGATTGTGTAGGTCATGCTCTGCTCCTTTGTCACTTACTAGTATCAGTATAGCAAAATTCTCCTCTAACTGCTTAGGAAAGACTTCTTAATCGACATAATCTAGTAAATAACCATAACCTTTTTCCGCCATTTGGGCTTTAGGAATAAAGCGAATGGAAAGACTATTGATACAGTAGCGCAAGCCCCCCTTGTCTTCTGGTCCATCCGTAAAGACATGGCCAAGGTGAGAATCTCCAACTCGGCTCCGCACTTCCATACGCGTCATATTGTAAGACTTATCTTCCTTGTAGGTGGCAACATCCGGACTGATGGGCTGGGTGAAACTAGGCCAGCCACAACCAGACTCAAACTTGTCCTTTGATGAAAAGAGGGGTTCGCCAGTTGCCACATCCACATAGATACCAGATTCAAATTTATCCCAGTAGCGGTTTGAAAAAGCTCGTTCTGTTTGATTTTTCTGGGTAACTGCATACTCCTCAGGTGACAAGGTCTTTTTCAATTCTTCATCACTGGGTTTAGGATATTTGCTGGCATCGATGACGGGGTAGGCAGCCTGATTGACATTGATATGACAGTAGCCATTTGGATTTTTCTTGAGGTAGTCTTGGTGGTAATCCTCAGCCACTACAAAATTCTTCAAGGCCTCCTTTTCAACTGCCAGAGGTTGGTCATATTTCTTAGCCACCTCATCAAAGACTTGGTTGATTACTTCCAAATCCTTGTCATCTGTGTAATAAACGCCGGTACGATACTGAGTCCCCACATCATTTCCTTGTTTATTTTTGCTGGTTGGATTAATGATGCGGAAGTAATGAAGCAGGATTTCCTTGAGGGAAATTTGATTAGCATCATAGGTGACATGGACGGTTTCCGCATGACCTGTTTGGTTGATCAATTCGTACTTGGTTGTTTCCCCTCTACCATTTGCATAGCCTGAAACGGCATCTGTCACTCCAGGCACGCGTGAGAAGTATTCCTCCACTCCCCAGAAACATCCCCCAGCTAGATAAATTTCGTGCAAGTCTGCGTCTTTACTCACTTCTGTTTTTTTCACTGTTTTTCCTCCTTGGCTAACTGATGCTTTCTCAATTTGCGAGCTATCTGTCTGCCCTGCATTTCGCATCAATAGAAAATAGAAACCGGTTAGGGCTAGGAGAATGACCCCTGCCAAGACAAAAAGTTTTACTTTATCATTCATAGCCTTTCTTTACCCCATTTCTTTCAATTCTTTTAAAATCATATCCTTATCCATAAAACCTGGTTGCGTTTTGACCAGCTTGCCTTCTTTGTCTATAAAGGCTTGAGTGGGGTAAGAACGGACACCATAACTTTCCAAAAGTTTGCCTGATGGATCAATTAAAACCGGAAAATTTTTATAATCTAAGCTCTTGTACCAGTTCTTAAAGTCTGCTTCAGATTGCTCCCCCTTGCGTCCAGGAGACACCACTGTCAAGACCACATAGTCATCACCAGCTTCTTTAGCAATTTCATCCGTATCTGGAAGGCTGGCTAGACAGATGGAACACCAAGAAGCCCAGAATTTAAGATAGACTTTCTTGCCTTTGTAGTCAGATAAACGATAGGTCTTGCCATCTACACCTGTCAGTTCAAAATCAGCAACCGCCTGACCTTTAGTCGCAGTTTGTGAACTAACTTGTTCTGTTTTGGATTGCTCCTTCATAGTAGACTCGTCTGACATGTTTTTAGCCGAACAGGCTGCCAAGCAACAGATTGAGCCTACTCCAAGGAGACATGTTTGCCATTTTTTCATTTCTTTTTCCTCTCTATTCAAATAATGTAGTCAAAATGGAAGCATTTCCCAAAAGCACCAAGATTCCCATCACGATAATGAGGAAACCACCGACTTTTTTGAGGGTTCCGAGGTAAGGATGGAGTTTTCGGAAATGTTTCAAAACATAGCTGGAGGCGAGAGCTAGAACTAAAAATGGTAGCGCCAATCCCAGCGTGTAAACCAACATGAGACCAGCTCCCTGCCAAGCTCCTGAACCACCTGAAGCTGCCAAGGCCAAAACAGAGCCCAGAACCGGCCCCACACATGGCGTCCAAGCAAAACTAAAGGTCAACCCCAGTAAAAATGCCTGACTATAGCCGTTACCCTTCTGCCCTTGTCTCTTTAATTGTAGCCTTCTTTCCTTGTAGAGCCCCTGCAAATGTAAAACTTCCATCTGGTGCAAGCCCAAGAGAATGATAACCGCACCCGTCACATACTGAAACCAGGAAGCATACAGCAAATTGCCTAAAAAACCAGCTCCATAACCCAGTAAGATAAAGATAAAAGAAATCCCCGCTATAAAGGCCAAAGTTCGCAATAAACTAACAACTGAGATTGAAAATTTTTCGCTAGAAGCCTGAGCGCCATCTTTGTCATCCAACAAAACCCCTGCATAGACAGGCAACAAGGGTAAAATACAAGGAGAAAAGAAGGAAAGAATTCCAGCAAGAAAAACACTGATAAAAAAGATTACATTGTCCATTGCCTTCCTCCATTCTTTGATTTGATAGGTATATTATATCCCCAAAACTCCAGAAAAAACAGGGAACATGATAGGGAAAAATAGGAATTTAATCAGTTTATTTAGAAATCTGGCACAAAAAAAGCCAGACAAGGTCTGACTTTGGTAGAAACAGAAAAGAGAATCACCTGTCCTCCCTACTTATCTGGTAATAAATAAGGTCCGCAACGTAGTCTTTTCTCTCCACACCATTGGTAATGGTTTTTAGATAAGGCATTCCCGCTTTTTCCATCACACGGCCTGAAGCTGGGTTGAGACTGGCGTAACGAGCTCTGACTTTTTGAAAACCTGCTTGAGTAAAACAGAAGTCTAGTACAGCTTTCAAGGCCTCCGTCATCATACCACGACCCCAATAATTTTTCCCTAAAATATAGCCAATTTCACAAGAAGAATCGTTCTCATCTATTGCAACGATACTGATATCTCCTATCACATGCTCAGGATTTTCTTTGAGACAAATGGCCCATTTGTAATAGTTGGGATTGGTATAGGATGCAACCCAATTTCGAATCGAATTCCGAGTCACCTCAACATCAGGATGAGGAGCCCAGGTGACATAGGTCAGATTCTCAGCAGATGAAGCCCAATTTTGAAACATGGCTTCCGCATCACTCTTCACAAATCTTCTCAAGATTAAACGTTCCGTCTCTAACATTTGCGTACCGATTGCTTTCATAATGTTACCTCGCTTTCTAAGCTTAAGGCTCAGGGTAAAAAGACTATACTCAGTAACAGCTAGGAAACAAGTGTTTTATCTAGTCCCTTGACGCAGTCGCTGTCTGGTTTGAAATGCGCTTTACAAAGCTTTTTCAAACCTAGTCATCGTTGCGGGGGTGAGACAAGGAAAATCGAACTCTTCGAGTTACCAAATCTGCCTCGCTTTCTCATTTCCAGGCTCAGGGTAAAAACCTCCACTGGAGGTCATTCTTGCTCTCTAGTTTCAAGGCAAGAAGCTAAAAAGGTCCCCCGGACTAACTCTCACTTTTTTATTTCAAGGTGAGAGGCTAAAAACCTCCACTGGAGGTTTTTACTCCCAAAAGTCATCAAAGACGGTGATTGGTAGGTGGCGTTTGTGTTGGCCTTTGTACCACCAGTTTTCAATAGTCGCTTGGGCTTCTGGGCTGATTGTTTTTCCTTCGAGGTAGTCGTCAATTTCATTGTAAGTGACTCCAAGTGCGACTTCGTCTGCAATACCTGGTTTTTCTTCTTCCAAATCTGCTGTTGGGATTTTTTCATAAAGTGCTGGGTCTGCACCAAGTTCCCTCAAGAGTTGTTTTCCTTGGCGTTTATTGAGGCGGTAAAGAGGGAGAATGTCTGCACCACCATCACCAAACTTAGTAAAGAAACCTGTGATATTTTCCGCAGCGTGGTCTGTTCCAATGACCGCTCCTCTATGGGCACCCGCAAGGGCATATTGGGCAATCATACGACTACGAGCTTTAATATTACCCTTGTTAAAGTCTGAAACAGGACTTCCTGCTGCTTCAACTGCAGCTGTCATGGCATCAGCTGATTCCTTGATATTCACCACCAAGCTGACATCCGGCTGAATGAAAGTGAGGGCTTTTTGAGCATCTGCTTCATCAGCTTGCACGCCGTATGGCAGGCGGACAGCGATAAATTGGTAGCTGTCATCTCCTGTCTCTACTCGCATTTCTTCCATAGCTAATTGTGCTAAGCGCCCTGCCAAGGTAGAGTCTTGTCCTCCAGAAATCCCTAGCACAAAGGTTTTAAGGAAGGGGTGTTTTTTCAAGTATCTCTTTAAGAAATCAATTGAACGACGGATTTCTTTCTGGGCATCAATCACTGGTTTGACTCCCAGTTGCTGGATAATGGTCTCTTGCAAACTCATTCTTCTTCTCCTTCACCAAGGGCTTCTTTGCGCATCTTATCAATCAAGTCCATCTTATCTTGCCAAATATCACGCGCCAAGTCTACTGGATAGTGCTGCGGATTGAGCACGCGCTTGTATTCATCCCATAGCTTGTCAAATTCTTTGCGAGCATAGGACTGAATCTCAGTCAAACTAGGCAAGTTGTAAACTAATGTTCCTTCTTTGAAAATATCCACCAAGAGAGGGACAGCATCAAAATTTCGAACGGTCTTTTTGATGTAGGTATAAGTTGGATGGAACATCTTGATTTCTGTCATTCCGCTCACATCCACACCATCATAAGTGATGTAGTCGCCTTCTGACTTGCCTTTTTCACGACTGGTAATGCGCCATACCTGTTTCTTACCTGGTGTAGACAATTTTTCCGCATTATTAGACAGTTTGATGGTATTACGCATCTGACCATTCTCATCTTCGATAGCCACAATCTTATAAACTGCCCCAAGAGCTGGCTGATCATAGGCTGTAATCAGCTTGGTTCCCACACCCCAGACATCAATCTTGGCCTTTTGCATCTTGAGGTTAAGGATGGTATTTTCATCGAGGTCATTGGAAGCGTAAATTTTGGCATCTGGATATCCAGCCTCATCTAACTGTTGACGAACTTTCTTGGAAATATAGGCTATATCCCCCGAGTCAATACGAACGCCTTTAAAATTAATCTTGTCTCCCAGTTCACGAGCAACCTGAATGGCAGCTGGCACACCGATGCGAAGCGTATCATATGTATCTACTAAAAAGACACAGTCACGATGGGTTGAAGCATAGGCCTTAAAGGCCTCATAGTCGTTTCCATAAACCTGTACCAAGGCATGAGCATGAGTACCCAAGACAGGAATGCCAAAGAGCTTCCCTGCTCGCACATTGCTAGTCCCGTTGGCTCCACCAATCACAGCTGCGCGTGTTCCCCAGATAGCTGCATCCATTTCTTGCGCACGACGTGTCCCGAATTCCATCAAAGGCTCATCTTCAATGACT
Organism: Streptococcus oralis; assembly: GCF_001579525.1. GTDB lineage: Bacteria > Bacillota > Bacilli > Lactobacillales > Streptococcaceae > Streptococcus > Streptococcus oralis_M. The sequence continues at coordinate 519,586 of NZ_KQ970788.1, forward strand.
GAACGAATACGTGCTGCCTTGGTCGCTATCAAGGTTTGAAAGTTAACGATGTTTAAGAGAGCCGTTTCGACCAATTGACATTGGGCTAGAGGTCCTTCAACCTGCACAATCGGCTCATTAGCAAAAACCAAGTCCCCTTCCTGGGCAGAACGAACCGTTAGTTCTAACTTGAGATTTCGTAGGTAATCCAAGAATTCTCCATGATACCCAAGCGTCTCCAAGTAGGCAATATCGCTATCTGAAAAGCGTAAGTCTTCAAGATAATGTACAATTCTTTCCAAACCAGCAAAAACCGCATAGCCATTGTTGAACGGTTGCTGGCGGAAGTAAACTTCAAAGACCGCCTTTTTATTGTGAATTCCTTGGTCAAAGTAAACTTGCATCATGTTAATCTGGTACAAGTCCGTGTGCAATGTCAAACTATCATCTGGATACATCTGTTTTCCTTCTTCCTTCTTTACAAAGGTATGAACGTATTCTACCACTTTCACACCATCCGATAAATTAGTACTATTATAACACATTTTATCTGGATTGATAAAAAGCTAACAAGCTATTCTCCATTCTCCAGTTCATCCATATCTTGTTCAAACTTTTTCTGAGCCCATTCGCCATAACTTTTAAGGCCGAGATTACCGATAAAAACCCAAGGAAGGTAAATCAGATAAGTAATGACCCAAGCAGATAAGTATTTAACGTTCAAAGGATTGTGCTGATAAATTTCTATGTTAAATTGATAATTCTGCAACATCAAAAGAGTCGTAATAGCGAGTGTTACCAGCAAACACCCTAAAATTGTAAAATGAAAACGACTATAGTAGTTCACACCCAAATCTCGAGCACGGCCGAAAAAATAAGAAGTTCCAATAATGATAATGATGAGAATCATTATCGGATTAAAAAGACTTGGTGCTAATACTGCAATCATATAAGATAAAAGCAAGAAAGCTATAGAGATATAGAAACTTTCAGCCCCCACTTTATTCATCAGTTGTTCTTCTCTTTCGTCTAATAATTGATAATAAAAAAATCTATTTTTCATCTTCTTCCTCCCAAAATAATTGATCCAAAGTTTTGCCTAAGCATCTGCAAATGGACTGGCAAAGGGAAAGACTAGGATTATATTTCCCTGCTTCTATCAAGCCGATTGTCTGCCTAGTAACACCAACAGCTTCTGCCAAATCACCTTGTGTCATATCAAGCTCCACTCGAGCTAACTTTAATTTTAAATTCTTAGCCACTTGTTACCTCCTTTAAAATTTTAAAAAGTTGCGCTTCTTTTAAAAATATTATACCATATATCTAACTTATGCAATATATAAATGTCATTTTGTAATATTTTATTAACAAAAAACTCTCTATCATCTTACATGATAAAGAGTATTCGTTATTTTTTGCTACTTAGCTGAGCTCCTCTTCAAAGGAAAGAAGTCTAGGTCACAAATCCTTTTGGTAATAATATCTTTGTCCTGTATAGGGATAGTCTTGCAAGGTAAAAACTTCCTTGTAGCCATGACTTAGATAAAAATCTGGCGCTTGAAACTGGTAAGTATTCACAAAAGCAAAACGACAGTTTCGATTCTTGGCTTCATTTTCTGCTTGCTGCAGTAGTTTCGAACCGATTCCTTGTCCTCGTAGCTCCTCTTTCACAAACAAATATTCGATTTCCAGCCAATTTCCGAAAGTCTCTGCTACTAAGCCCGCCATGAGATTGCCCTTTTCGTCTTCGAGATAAAGATTCAGTGGCTCGCTTGTAGCCTCTTCTCTCTTGGAACGATTATAAGCACGAATCAAATCCCCTATTTCTTGCGCTTTATGCGATTCCTTATTTTCCAATCTAACGTGCATTCAAACCTCCTAATAAACTGCTACAGCTTGATTATAGTCTTATTTCGATGGACTGTCAAACTAGAAAAACTCACCAAACAGAGTTGATGAGTTCATGATTTATTTTCTAAATTTCCACTGACTATAAATCCCAAAAACAAGGATCCAGATAGCAGAACCAACTGCCCCCATGAAAGTGGACTCTTGCAAAAAGAGAGTCACAAAAACAAAGACAAAAAAGAGAATGGTTAGGGGATTAAGCAAGCGATACTGAGGCATGAGGTAGCCATCAGCCATGAAGTCTTGTGACTTGCGGTATTTGAGATGGGCCACCATAATCAAGATATAAATCGCGATGTAAACACCTGATGAGGATGCGGTGATCAAAGCAAAGGCATCTGAAACACCTGGCAACACATTGATAAAGGCAGCCAGAGCAATCAAGATCGCTGAGGCGATGATGGCATTTTGTGGAACATTGTGGCGAGAAAGGGTATCAACCTTAATGGCCTTTAAGAAACGATTGGGCGAATCATGGGCAATCTGATATAAGTGTCTCCCTGTTGAGTAGAGAGTTGAGTTAAGCGCAGACGCTGCTGAGGTCAAGACAACAAAGTTGATTAGAGCCGCTGCCCACTTGATCCCTGCCAGTTCAAAAACCGTTACAAAAGGAGAATCTGAAGAATTAAGATAAGACCAAGGAATAATGGCCATAATCGCAATAAGAGCTCCCCCATAGAAGAAGATAATTCTGAGAGGAATTTCCTTAACAGCTTTGGGCAAGACCTGACGAGGGTTCTTTGTTTCAGAAGTTGTTACCCCGATAAACTCAATCATCAGATAGGCAAAAAATACCATTTGAAAGGCCATGACAAAGTTCATAACTCCGTTTGGAAAAAGAGAGAACTGGTCGCTGATATTTGCCAAACTTGCAACACCATGTGGTGTTTTAAAGCCTGTCAAAACCATAAAGACCCCAGTGGCAATCATGGCTAAAATCGCCACAATCTTGACCATAGCAAACCAAAACTCGACTTCGCCAAAGAGCTTAACTGCAATCAGATTGACCAAAGCCAAAATCGTTAAAAAGACAAGCTGAATCAGCCAACTAGGCCATGTGGGAAACCAGAAGCGGACATAGTCTGAGATGGCAGTGATTTCTGCCATACCGATAAAGACAACTGATAACCAATAAGACCAAACTGAGAAATATCCCCAACCTTTCCCCAAATGACGGGTGATAAAGTTGATAAAGGTATGCTGTTCTGGATCCTGATACAGCATCTCCCCAACAGCCCTCATCATCAAAAACATAAAGGCTCCTGTAATCATGTAAATCAGAATGATAGAAGGTCCTGTAAGGCTAATAGAGCGACCAGCACCTAAGAAAAGTCCTGTTCCGATTGTTCCCGCAATGGCCATCACCTGAACATGGCGATTGGTTAAACCACGCTCCATTTTGTTTTTCTTCTTATTTTCACTCATATAGTCTCCTATTTATCCAAAAAACCAAAAAGGAGTTGAGCAAAGCAAAACCTTCACTACTCCTTTTTCATCCTATTTAGGCTGTTTTCTCAACCTTTAAAATTTTGACATCATAGCTACCAACTGGTGTTTCAATCGTTGCAGTATCGCCAGTCTTCTTGCCAATCAAAGCACGGCCAATCGGACTTTCATTTGATACTTTACCAGCAAAAGCATCTGCACCTGCAGAACCGACGATGATGTAAACCTCTTCTTCGTCTTCACCGACTTCTTGGATTGTTACTGTTTTACCGATTGCTACCTCATCTTGGGCAACTGCATCGCTATTAACAATTTCAGCATAGCGAATCTTTGTTTCTAGACTTGAAATTTGACCTTCAACAAAAGCTTGTTCATCTTTCGCTGCTTCATACTCACTATTTTCTGAAAGGTCTCCATAGGAACGAGCAATCTTGATACGCTCTACGACTTCAGGACGTCGAACGAGTTTCAACTCCTCTAATTCTTTTTCTAGTTTTTCCTTTTCTTCAAGAGTCATTGGGTAGGTTTTTTCTGCCATTTTTTTTAACTTTCTTTTCTATTTACTTTTTTAAAACAAAATTATGTGGAAAACCACATAATTTTAGTTTGAACTACTTGCTTGAGGTAACTTGCTATTGATATGCTCTGCAACGTTTTGATCATGTTCTTCTTTTGTCGTCGCAAAGTATACTTTACCGTCTTCAACATTGGCTACAAAGTACAAGTACTCACTCTTTGTCTGGTTTACACTTGCTTCAATCGCATCGGAACTTGGGCTATCAACCGGTCCAGGCATGAGGCCAAGATTTGTATAGACATTATATGGTGAATCAATCGTTGTATCTATTCCAGCATCATCCGCTAGACTAATGTTTTGACCAAGTTTTCCTTGAGCATAAAGGATGGCGATATTGCTTTGAAGAGGCATACCGACATTCAAGCGGTTATAGAAGACACCTGCGATTTTCTTGCGGTCCTCGGTCTTAGCACCTTCTTTTTCGACAAGAGAAGCAATGCTGAGCAATTCATTAACTGTCAGATTCTTTTCTTTGATCGTGGCGTAATATGGTGACATAGCCTTATCCATAGCAGCAACCATCTCATCAATCAAACTTTCAACAGTTGTACTGTCTTTGATTGTATAGGTCGCTGGGAAAAGGTAGCCTTCAAGACGATAACGAACGCCACTGTCTTTTGTTGGAAGACTTCCTAGTAGGTTTGGATACTTAGTTACTAATTGTGAGATAAAGGTCTCATCTTGAGCTTTTGCCAAGAAAGCATCCGCAGTAAGAGGTTCTTTAAATTCACCTTGAAGTTGTCCTACTGTTTGAGCGATTTGCTCTAATGTATAGCCCTCTGGAATTGTCAAGTTTGCAAGAACAGGTGCCTGAGCTTCAGGAGTCCCACCTTTTTGCAATTCTTGAATCAACTCATCCGTACTCATACTCTTCTTCAAGTTGTAATAACCTGACTTCAAGTTGGCATGACTATAGTATTTAGCATAAAGGCTAAAGATAAGTCCTTGTTTAACCAAACCAGATTTTTCCAAAGTGCTTCCAATTTCTTGAACATTTGCACCGTCTGGGATTTGAACCGTTACGTAATCCTTAGAGCTCGCATCCACAGATTTCAAAGAATCTTGCACATAACCATAACCAAAGTAACCACCAACTGCGACGAGTACTAGGAAAACTAGAACTGTTACTAGGCAACCCTTGGCTTTTGATTTTTTCTTAGCTGGTTTTGCACCTTGGCGACGACTGCGACGAGTTTCTTCTCTTAAGCTGTCTGAGAACTCAGTAGAGTCAGGTGTCTCAAGCGCATTCTCAGGAGCAATTGAATCATCAGACTCTTTCGTCTTATAAGTCACCGCTATCTTAGTCGGAGTATCGTTAAATTCTTTCTCTTCGTGTTTAAGCTCAACTGGGTCTACCTTTGGTAAAACAGGTGCAGCTACAGATTCTTCAGTTTCTACAACTTCAACCTTGTCGATGATGGGCTGTTCTCCCACTTCCTCGAGTGTCACTGTATCTTCACTTCCAGTTGCTGGACGTGGAGGAACACTTGGTGCATTTTTTAGAATTTTATCGACAACAGATAGGGAATCCGCCATCAACTCTTCTGTTGATGTTTCTGTTTCACGATTTGAAGGAGTTGCTGAACTAGCTTGAGATGATGAAGCCGTCAGATTTGGAATCTCTACTTCTTTCTCTCTTCTATCTTGTTCTTTTACTCTTTCTAAATCACGTAGAATCTGCTCTTTAAAGCTTAATTTTTCTTCTTCTCTTGATTTTTCAGTCAAAAGCATTACCTCCTTGTTGACAATCCATAATATTATATCTTAAAAGTCGCAGAAAAGCAACCAACTAGGGCGTTCCCTAGCTAGTTTTATTTATTATTCGGTTGCCAGACCATATCGTACCATGTTTCCCCAGCAAAGTTTGACTGGGATATTCCTTCATTAACAAAGCCATGTTTTTCATAATAGGCGATAAGGTAGTCATGACACGTCAGGTTAATGCCCTCTCGTTCATGTTCTAAAGCGACTTCTTTCAGAGCCTTTAATAGTCTTTTCCCAACTCCCAAAGCTTGTGCTTCCTTGGCAATAGATAGGCAAGTCACAGAAATATAACCTCCAGGTTTATGGCTATAGTCTTTTATTTCTTCTGTAAAGGACTGATCAAGGAGATGGCGGTGCGGGACGACTGGACCTTCGATATAACCAAGAATATGCCCCTCTTTTTCAGCTACGAGAAAACTGGTCTGAATTTCCTGCAAATGCGCCTCAAAGACCGAACGAGGAATGGCTTCTTCAAGGGAAAAATTCTCTAGCTCTATCTCTATAATCCGATCTAAATCCGAAAATCTTGCTTGTCTGATTTTCATATTTCCTCCTGATAAAAGGGATTTTCCCAAATCAGATACCATTCAGAACCACTGCCATAATGACTTTCTGTCATTTCTTCTTCAACAAAGCCATTCATTTCAAAATATGATAGCAACTCATCAGGACTTTGCAAAAGAATACCTTGATAATCTAGTTCGACTGTCACCTGTTTCAAGGCTGCAAGAAGAAGAGTTCCCAGACCCTGTCCCCAATGGTCAGGATGAATAGTCAATGATTTTATTTCTAACCATTTGGGATGAATAGACTCAGCTTCTCCTAAAACATAGCCTAGGAGCTGATTTTCATCCCCAGCTACAAGAAAGGTACCCGCAGTCTTGCGGATACTCTCTTCTAAGGATTGGTGGCTAAATGCCTCTTCTGACGAAGGATTGGCTTCTTTAATCGCCAACATTTCTTCTAAATCTGATAAGGTAGCTTGCCTTATAGTGATTGGAATTTCCATCTGTTTTCCTTATTGGACGTTGCTTGTCAAGTTAGACAAAAGACGTTCAAATGAATATTCATAGGTTTGGATGTCTCCAGCACCCATAAAGACGTAAACAGCATTGTCATGGTCTAGGAGTGGAGAAACATTTTCAACAGTGATAACTTGGTGTTTCTTGTTGATTTTATTGGCTAAGTCTTCTACTTTGACATCACCATGGTCTACCTCACGAGCTGATCCATAAATTTGTGCTAGGTAGACGGCGTCTGCTTGATTCAATGCATGGGCAAATTCGTCCAACAAGGCAATGGTTCTTGTAAAGGTATGCGGTTGGAAGATTGCCACGATTTCCTTGCTTGGGTATTTTTGACGAGCCGCATCCAAGGTTGCAATGATTTCTGTTGGATGGTGGGCAAAGTCATCAATGATCACTGTATCATTGACAATTTTTTCAGTGAAACGACGCTTAACACCTGCAAAAGTTTTTAAGTGTTCACGGACCAAGTTCAAATCAAATCCAGCTGTGTAAAGAAGACCAATAACAGCTGTCGCATTCATAATATTGTGACGACCAAAGGTTGGAATGTGGAATTGACCCAACTCTTGACCACGGAAATGAACGGTGAATGTCGAACCAGTCGTAGAACGAAGAAGATCGCTAGCTACAAAGTCATTGCCCTCAGCTTCAAACCCATAGTAATAGATTGGCGCATTGGCTGTGATCTTACGCAACTCAGGATCTTCACCATATACAAACAAACCTTTGGTAATTTGTTTGGCATAGTCGTTAAAGGCATTGAAAACATCCTCTAGACTTGTAAAGTAGTCTGGATGGTCAAAGTCAATGTTGGTGATGATAGAGTATTCTGGGTGGTAAGGCATGAAATGGCGCTCATATTCGTCTGATTCAAAGACAAAATATTTGGCATTGGCTGAGCCGCGACCTGTCCCGTCACCAATCAAGAAGCTGGTGTCTGTGATGTGAGACAAGACGTGTGACAGCATACCTGTTGTTGAAGTTTTTCCATGTGCTCCTGCCACTCCCATGCTGACAAAGTCGCGTATAAAGCTACCTAGGAATTCATGGTAACGTTTGTAGCTGATACCATTTTGATCTGCATAGGCGATTTCAACGTTGTTATCTGGACGGAAGGCGTTTCCCGCGATAATCTCCACATCACCTTGTAGGTTCTTTTCATCAAAAGGAAGAATCGCAATCCCTGCCTGCTCTAGTCCACGTTGAGTAAAGTAATATTTTTCAACGTCTGAACCTTGAACCTTGTGTCCCATTTGGTGCAACATCAAGGCTAGGGCACTCATCCCTGATCCCTTGATTCCAATAAAATGATATGTTTTTGACATGCTTTTCTCCCCTACTCAGTAATTCTTGTCAGATTCAACTCTTGGGCAACCTGACGTTCCTGTTCTGTTTGCTTATTCTTTTTATTATAAATCTGGCTCTTCTTCAGAAAATCATAGTTGTTCTTTTTAGCTTTTCCAGCTTGATTTTCTAAAGTCGGAGTCGCTACTTGTCCAGCTTCTTCAGCTAAAATATAGTGGGACTGGCTCAAGTTTTTGCTAAATTTAGCAAACTCACCAGGATTTTCCTTTTGAAATGGTGCTGTTGGTTGGTTTCCTTGACGAACAAGTGTTGAACCATTGTGTCGTCTAGTATGACTAACATCCTGAGTCAAATACTTGGCTGAGCGTTTCTTCTTCAAGTCCGCACGCGCCTCTTCTCGAGCCAACTCTGCATAAGTCTTTTCAACTTTTTTAGGTTCTGGGCTTGGCTTTGACTCCTTATTAACCACTGGAGAAACTACGGTTTCTTCCTCATTGATAGGAGACCATTCCAAATAGTTCTTATCGCGGTAATCACCTTTGATATTGCTAATAAAGTCTGACTCATCGTACAAGTCCATGACTGGCATTTTGGTCAGCATGATCTCATCATCTGACACCAATGGAAATCGATCTTGTTTCATTTTGTATTTCCTTTCAACACTTCATTATAGCGTATTGTCTTGATTTTTCAAGTGCTGGCTTCAGAAATTCCCAAAATTTCACGAATTTCTGCCAGACTGAGACTCGCACGCGACTCCGTACCATCTAAAACTTGGGAAACCAAATGTTTCTTTTGTTCTTGAAGTTCTTGGATTTTTTCTTCAATGGTCCCCTTGGTAATCAAACGATAGACCTCGACCATCTGCTCCTGCCCCATGCGGTGGGCTCGTCCGATAGCCTGGGCTTCGACAGCCGGATTCCACCAGAGATCAACCAAAATAACTGTATCAGCTCCCGTTAGATTGAGACCAACACCACCCGCCTTAAGGGAGATGAGAAAGGCATCTCTTTCCCCTTGGTTAAAGGCCTTGGTCATCTCCTGTCTGTCATGAGCAGGAGTTGAACCTGTGATTTTGAAGGAGGTCAAGCCCAAGTCTGGGAGTTCTTGCTCGATTTTTTCCAACATTCCTTTGAACTGGGAGAAAATCAAGACCCGATGCCCACCATCAGCCACTTGTAGCAATAAATCTCGAAGACTATCCAATTTACCACTAGCTCCTTGGTAATCGTCCATGAAGAGAGCTGGCGTATCGCAGATCTGGCGCAAACGCATGAGTCCAGATAAGATTTCTACCCGACTTCTCTGGAATTCTTGATCTGTCACTTGCGCTAGGCGGTCTCGCATCTGTTGCAACTGGGCTAGATAGATAGCCTTCTGTTGGTCTTCCAGTTCATTTTTATAGACGACTTCGATCAGATCAGGCAGTTCTGTAAGAACTTCTTCTTTCTTACGCCTCATGACGAAAGGCTTGATAAACTGCGCGACTCGGTCAGCCGGTAATTTCATAAACTCCTTTTTACTTGGTAAGAGTCCTGGAAGCACAATTTGAAAGATAGACCACAACTCTCCTAAATGGTTTTCGATAGGCGTACCTGACAAAGCAAAGACTGCCGGCACCACAAACTGGCGCAAACTCTGAGCAATCTTGGTGTGAGCATTTTTCATGACCTGGGCCTCATCTAAAAAGAGAAAATCAAAGGACATCTCTTGATAGAACTCGCTATCTTGACGAAAGCTCGCATAGCTAGTCACATAGATTTGGTGATTTTCAGAAAGAATTGCTTCTCGATTCGCTTTCAAACCATGAACGACAGCCAAATCCAACTGTGGGGCAAATTTCCTGAATTCATCTGCCCAGTTGTAGATTAAACCTGACGGCGCTAAAATCAAGACCCGACTGTCTTCTGTCACCTGACTGGTCAAAAAAGCGATGGTTTGCAATGTTTTTCCCAGTCCCATATCATCTGCCAGAATGCCACCAAAGCCATAGTGATGAAGCATCTGGAGCCAACGGACTCCCTTTTCCTGATAGTCTCTCAAACTCGCCTGCACCCGTATATCTCCCAAAGGAAAGTCCTCTGGATGGGTCAAATCATGAGCTAAATGCTGAAATTCTTCCGAGAAGGAAATCCTGTCTCGACCTTCAAACAACTGAGACAAACTGTAAGCTAGGGATTTCCGAGCCTGAAAAGAACCATCTTTTAGCTCAACCCCCAGTTCCTGCAAATTTTGACGAATCTGCTTGGTTTCCTCATCAAAAAAGTACACTTGGTCAGAAGAACTGATATAGAAATCCTGATTGCTGGTCAGGGCTTTAAGAGCTTGATCAATCTCTTCTTGGGCAATCCCTTGGAAATCAAACTGGATCTCCAACAGTCCTCCCTTGGACTCAATCTGAACCTGAGGAGCTTGGACACTGTAGAGCTGATTTATCTCATCAGACAAGAAAACTTGACCCAATTTCTCAAAAGCTGGAATCGTATGGTGAAAGAAAGAATAAACTGCCTCTGGCTTCAAAGCCTGTCTCCAAGACTGAAAATCAGCCTCAAAACCAGCCCCTAAACAGACTTGAAATAGTTGGTTTTCCAAGACAGCATCGCTTGAAAATGGTAATTGTTCCAGCTGTTGACGACTAGTCACCTTAACATCTCCATAGTCAAACTGGATATCCAAGCGGATGCGGCCGTCATCCTCCCTATCAAAGTAAAAGATTGGTGAAAAGGGTCTGATTTGCAAGCGCTCAGGAGCAGAAACTGTTCCTAGCTGTCCAAACAAAGGCAGACAGGCGGCTAGGCGGTCACGATCACTGTTGTCAAACTGGAGGCATTTTCTCCCTCTTTCCTCCTGAGGAAGCTCCTTGATTTCCTTTAGTAGGCTGATTTGTTTAGGATTTAAGAGATAAAGATTCCCCTTACGAAATAGAACTGCTCCCCCATAGAATACGTTGACTCGCTCACTTTCAGAAATCTCCATCTCAAAATAATCGGGATACTCCTGCACGGAAAAAGAGAACAGTTCTGCATCTGGATCTAAATCATGAAAGAGAAGATTTTCATAACTTGTAATCTGGTGTTCAAAATGAAAATCCTCCAAGTTCATCAGCAACTCCACTCCCTGTTCAAAAAAGGTCAGAGGAAAAAAGAGGTGACGACCTTGATTGGGGAAAAAGAGGTCTTGACTCAGTCCCTCCTCAATTAAGCCACATAAAAAAGTAAGAACTTCTTGACTAGCTGTATCAAAAGCATCCCAAGACAAGTCATTTTCATAGTGCTTCCCAATCATATACGGCTTTCGATGGACCAAAACCTTCAAAAAGAGAGGGATGTCACGAATGACATAATATTTTTGACTATCAACTAAACCGATTCGGAGAGTCCAAAGGAAACGATTGGTCCCAGCTTCCACCTGACCTTGAGCCGACAAAGTGTAGATTTTTTCTCGCTTCTGAGGTTGGATCCGCTCCAAAAAACTACCACCAAAACCAACCTTGGTTTCGACCTCTTCTTGCTCTTCATGTCCTTTTTCTAAGGCTTGTAAAATCACTTGGCCTTCTTCATCATTTTTCAGATAATGCTCGAACGCTGCTAGGTGAACACAGTAACCTCTTTTTTGGAAAAAATCGCAAGCACAAAAAACCAGATCATCCTCTAAACTGTAGCGCAAGTCTTCTCCCGCCACACGAGTATAGAAGCGATTCCCTTTTTCCTTGATAATCTCAATGTTGCCCGTTTCATAGAGAGTAACACCCTCCATGCGCAACTTTCCCGGAATCAATTTAGCCATAGTTACCCCTTTATCTTATCTTTTCATTATACCACATTTTCCCCTATGAAAATAGCCTTCTAGGAAGACTTTTCTCCTAGAAGGCTGGATTTTTAAAGTGTAGCAAAAGTGGTCACGATGCGTTGGCAAACCTCTTCCAGTACTGACTTCGGCATAGCTACATTAAGGCGGGCATGAAGGGATCCCTCCTCCCCAAAGTCCAAACCTCGGTTCAAGATGACCTTGACTTCATGCTTCAAAAGCTCTTGCAAGCGGTCATCCGTTAGGTCATAGGCTGAAAAATCAAGCCAGATCAAGTAGGTACCTTGTGGTTTCATGACCTTAATCTTGGTTTCGTTGCCCAAGACATCCACTACATAGTTAATATGGTTCTCGATGACTTCTTTTAGTTCTCCTAACCATTCCTTACCATAACGGTAGGCAGCTTCTGTCGCCAAATACCCCAAGCCTGAGATTTCATGCTGGTTATTGGCCAACTGGCGTTTTTGAAAAGCAACACGAAGCTTTGGATTTTCAATAACTGCATAGGAATTTTTAGTTCCAGCAATGTTGAAGGTCTTAGTGGCACTGCTCAAGATAAGGGCAAAGTCTTTAAAGGAGGGATCAATGGTGTTGAATGACTGGTGTTTGTGACCAAAGAGGGCCAAATCTTGGTGAATCTCATCTGAAACCAACAAAACACCATGTTTTTGGCAAAGCTGTCCGATTTTCTCCAGTACTTCTTTTTCCCAAACACGTCCACCAGGATTGTGGGGATTGCAAAGAATATAAAGCTTCACATCCTCTTCCACCAATTCCTTCTCCAGCTGGTCAAAGTCAATCTCAAACAACCCGTCCTTTTCCACCAAAGAATTGGTAATCAATCTGCGATTGTTCAGTTTGACACTGCGGGCAAAAGGTGGATAGACCGGTGTGTTAATCAGAACAGCCTCTCCTTCTTTTGTAAAGGCTTGAATAGCTGTTGAAATAGCTGGTACCACTCCCTCTATAAAGACGAGGGCATCCTTGTCAAAGCGATAGCCGTGTTGTGTGGCTTCCCAGTCCTGAACCGATTCAATCAAATCATCACTAGCATAAGTATAGCCATAGACCAACTGATCTGCGTAGGCTTGTACAGCTTGTCGAACCTCAGGCAAAACCACAAAGTCCATATCTGCTATCCAGGCTGGTAGAACTTCGCGATCAGCTTCTGATTCTTTCCATTTATAGGTATGGTGCCCAAAACGATTGGGCAGGCTTGTAAAATCATATTTTCCCATATCTATCTTATCCTTCCAAAGCTTGGCGCAAGTCCGCAATCAAATCTCTAGCATCTTCAATCCCAATTGACAAGCGCAAGAGGTCATCTGTTAATCCATAGGAATGACGCACTTCTGCCGGAATATCCGCATGGGTTTGAGTCGTCGGATAGGTGATCAGACTCTCCACCCCACCCAAACTTTCCGCAAAAGAGAATACTTTCAAGTTATTTAAAATATGAGGAATACGTTTTTCATCCACTACTTTAAAGGAAATCATACCTCCACGTCCTGTATAGAGCACTTCCCTGACAGCAGGTGAATCCTTCAAAAAGGCAACCACTTCTTGGGCATTAGCTGTAGAACGCTCCATACGAAGAGGTAGAGTTTTAAGACCACGAATCAACTGATAACTATCAAATGGTGACAAGACCGCACCAGTCGTATTCAAATTGTAGAAAAGTTGCTCATATAGTTCTAAACTATTAGTCACAACTACCCCAGCCAAGACATCATTGTGGCCTGCAAGATACTTGGTGGCTGAATGGAGAACGATATCCGCACCGTCTTCAATCGGGCGTTGGTAAATCGGACTGTAGAAGGTATTGTCCACCACTACCTTGGCACCCTTGGCATGAGCTAGTTTGGCTAGTTTGGCAATATCAAATTCCAACATCAAGGGATTGGTTGGTGTTTCGATATAGAGAACATCCACATCTTTCTCTAACTCAGCAATCAGCTCTTCTTCTGTATTGGCATAGGTAAAATGGAACCGGCCTTCTTGCTCCACTTGGTTGAACCAACGGAAAGAACCCCCATACAGATCGCGCACAGCCAAGACTTTACTTCCTACTGGAAAGACACTAAAGGCCAGTACAATCGCAGCCATACCTGAGCTTGTCGCTAGGGCATAGTCTGCTGACTCAATAGCCCCCAAGACCTCCTCCGCCTTACTGCGAGTTGGGTTTTTAGTACGGGTATAGTCAAATCCCGTAGACTGACCGAACTCCGGATGCTGATAAGTTGTTGAAAAATGAAGCGGCGTCACCAAGGCACCTGTTGCCTTATCTGACTTGATTCCCGCCTGGGCCAAAATCGTGTTGATGTGTAGTTCTTTGCTCATACAATACCTCCAAATCTATAGTAACTATTGTACCACTTATTTTCACTAACTCATTTTCTTGTTTTCAAGAGCTAGTTATAGTTTCAAACTATATAAAAACGATAGTTCCTTTAGAAACTATCGTTTTTCCTGTTGAATAGACTGGTTATTTAACGTGTTGTGCCAGTTCTTCTTGGGCTTTTTTGTTTGATTCTTCTTTTTCTTTCTGCCATTTTTCTTTAGCTTTTTCATACTCATCAGTCGTTACAGTCTTATCTTGTAACTTGAGATATTTGTATGATTCGACACCCTTATTTCCTGCTTGTGAGAATGGAGCTGAGAATGGAACTGTCTTTCTCAAGCCAGGTGTTCCACCTTGAGAAACGTTTGGAATTGCAAGGGCGCTATCAACTAGCCAAGCTTGAATTTCAGCATATTTTTCATAACGTTTTGCTGGGTCTTGCTCTTTATTAGCTTCTTCCAACATTTGAGTATAGGTATCAAGTCCTACTGCCTTAGCCTTGTCATTGACCTCACCTGGTTCTAGACCAAGGTTTTGCAACATACCACCGTTATTGACATTTAGGATATCTAGATAACTTGATGGATCCAAGTAGTCAGCACTCCAACCGCCATTATAGATATCAAAGTCTTTTTGAGCTGCGGTTTGAGCGAGGTAGCTAGAATTATCGTAGCCATCTGTTGATAACTGTTGGATATCAATAACCACATTCTCAGCTCCTAGAACAGATTCGATGGATTGTTTCAAAGAGCTTGCTTCAAGTACGCCTTTTTTAGCTGATTGGTCCACAGATACATCCAAGTGGATTGGGAATTGCACACCCTTAGCTTCCAATTCTTTCTTAGCTTCTGCAAATTTAGCTTTAGCCTTGTCAGGATTGTAGTATGGGTCTTGCGCATCTGCAAAGTTGATTCCTTGCCATTCTTGGCCATAGTTGACCATCTTTTCTGAAACAACATCGCCAAAGTCTTTTCCGTTGATACTTACAAATGTTGGAGGTACAACCAAGTTACGAATAATCTTTGTTGCTCCATCTTCCCCTTGAGATTGAGCTCCATAGGCTGTACGGTTGTAAGCATAGTTGAAGGCTTGACGGAAGTTTTTATTCAGAACTGCTTCTTGGGTAGATTTCTTTTCGATATCTGAGGATTTAGACGTGAAGTTATAAGATTTTCTGTCCAAGTTGAAGTTCAAGTAATAAGAAGTTGCATTTTGCATACTATAGATGATGTTATCCTTGTTCTTCTCTTTAATTCCTTCAAAGCTTGAGCTATTTGGATAGAGACGTGCGTAGCTGTAGACTCCTTCTACGAAGTTACGAGCTAGGGCATCCTGGTCACTACCGTCATAGTAAGTCAATTTCACATCATCCACAAAGACATTTTTAGCGTCCCAGTAATTTGGATTTTTCTTGTATTCGATAACAGATTTTGAAACAAAAGATTTCATCAAGAAAGGTCCACTATACAAAATGCTAGATGGATCTACCTTACCAAAATCATCCCCTTTTGATTTCAGGAAGTCTGCATTGACAGGGAAGAGAATGGTTGAAGTTGTTTTAGAATTCCAATAAGGTTCTGGACGTGTCAAAGTGTACTGAACTGTTTGGTCGTCAATTGCTTTAACACCGACAGTTGAAAAGTCAGTTGTTTTCCCGTTGATATAGTCATCCAAACCTGCTACAGAGTCTTGAACCAGGTACAAGGCTTCGGATTTTTTATCAGCAGCGTATTTCAAACCTGTCACAAAGTCTTGAGCCGTTACAGGGGCATATTCTTCACCCTCATAAGTATACCATTTTGCATCCTTACGCAATTTGTAGGTATAGGTCAAACCGTCCTGAGAAACAGTCCAATCTTCTGCCAATGATGGAACATAGTTACCATATTGGTCATTTTCCATCAACCCATCCACCAAATTGGTCACGATGTCGTTGGTTGTTGCGCGGTTTTCTGCGAGATAGTTCAAACTGGATGGATCGCTCGAATAAACATAGTTATATGTTTTAGTAGCGCTACTTGAATTTCCACATGCGCTCAGTAGAATACCAGCGCTTAACACGACACTTGCAAGTGTCAGATACTTGGCCTTAGACTTTTTCATTTCCAGAACCTCCTGTTTAAAAGTTTTGTCTTATTATACAGCTTTGGTTTTATTTAGTCAAGTAATTTCTGAAGAAAAACTTAAAAAAGCATATTTTTTGCTCTTAATTTTAGAAAAAGTTCTCTTTTTTTTAAGAAAAATGTAGAATAAAAACCTTTCTGTTAAAGAAAGGTTAAATTTATTACTTTTATTTATAAATCTTTTTACGAGATTTTCAATCGTGTACGTAGTCTGTCTGCTTGAGCTTTGCCGATTATCTTGTCTAAGAGTCGAGTTCGTAGGCTCATCAAACCATAAAGACCTCCTCCAAGCCCTCCGATGAGAGCCACATAAAGGAAACTCCAGAAACGTCCACTTGGTTGGAAGACAAAACCGAGTAGCCACTGCAAGAAGCCAACTAGGATAAACATGACGAGGGTCAAGATGGTAATCAAAATGGTTCGCTTCAATATAATCTTTCGACGAGCACCTGTTACCTGGCAGATGTCTCGGTACATCAAGACATTTGGAATAATCAAGCCGATAGTCGTTGAAATCAAAGGACCGTAACTATGGAAAATAGCAATGGTTGGCAATTGCAAGACGATCTTAGCAATGGAACCATAGATAAAGTAAAGAACTGCCTTGCGGTTTTGGAACATGGCCTGAAGCATAGGAGACAAGACCATATACAAGCCTAGGATAGTAGACTGCAAAACTGCAAAGACAAACAAGCCCATGGCCAGACTATCTGGCTTACCGTAAAAGACTGTATAAAGAGGCTCCCCTACCATGACCACTCCAACCGTTGCCGGCAGTAGAAATAAGAAAAGCATGGTGAGGCTATCTTGGACTAGGCGAGCCGCTGCCTGCAAGTCACCTTTTACATAGTTTTCCGTCAACAATGGCAAGCCGACACTCCCAATTGAAACCCCCACAGAGATTAAAATCATAGTAATTTTATTAGGATTGGCTGAAAAATAAGAAAACATGACAACCAAGTCTTCATTGCTGTAGTTGGTAAACCACTTCATGCTATTGATAAAGGTCATCTGGTCTAAAATCTGGAAGAGCTGGATAGCTGATCCTGTCAGGATAAAGGGAATGGCTTCCTTGATGGTATCGACTAAGAGTCGCTTACTATTAATCTTATCCCGCGTTTCAAAGACTCTCTTAAGCAAACCTTCTTGGGCAAGGAAATAAATCAAAACTGCAAAACTTGCCACCATCCCTACAAAGGCCGCAAAGGTTGACTGGGTGACTGCTGATAAATAGTCACCAGAACCCATCTTCATAATGAAGAAGGTTGCCATCAACATCCAGATAACACGAATCACCTGCTCAGCGATTTGACTCATGGCATAAGGTTTCAGGTTGTTCATCCCTTGGAAGAAGCCCCGGATGACACTCATAGATGGGAAAATCAAGACCGCCCAAGCCAAACTCTGCATGATAGGGATCAAATCTTGCCCCACACCCGATAAATCAGCTAACCACGGAGAAAAGAGATACAAGACCAAGGCAAAAACTAAACCAAGCCATGTCATAAAACCTAGGAAACTCCGAATCAAGGCAAAACTGTGCTCTTCTTCTCGCATGGTATTATACTTGGCTACCTGCTTTGCAACCGCAACTGGGATACCTGCTGTCGAAATCAGCAAAAACCAAGCATAGATATTATACCCCATGGTGAAAAGACCATTTGCTTTCGCAGCATAAGTGCCCATCCAGATATACCAAGGAATAATGTAGATAGCCCCAAGCAGGCGACTAATAAAGTTACTAGCGGTTAGCCAAGCAGTCCCTCGTAACATCTGGGCTTGCTGGTGATTGTTTTCGTTAGACATAGCTTCCTCATTCATTTTTTATCACTAGGAAAAGTTCCTCATCTTCCATTATAAACTTTTCCTTGTTACTTGTAAATTTCGGACTTTCGGTTTACAATAGAAAGTATGATAAAGATTGAAACCGTATTAGACATTTTAAAGAAAGATGGTCTCTTTCGTGAGATTATCAACCAAGGACATTACCACTATAACTACAGTGAGGTCGTTTTTGATAGCATTTGCTACGATAGCCGAAAAGCCAAAGAAAACAGCCTCTTTTTTGTCAAAGGCGCTACCTTCAAAAAAGACTTTCTCCTGTCAGCCATCTCACAAGGATTAGCTTGGTATGTCGCAGAAAAGGACTACGAAGTCGGTATCCCCGTCATCATTGTGAACGATATCAAAAAAGCCATGAGTTTGATTGCTATGGAATTTTATGGCAATCCACAAGAAAGACTCAAAATTCTCGCTTTCACAGGGACAAAAGGAAAGACAACAGCTGCTTACTTTGCTTACCACATCCTATCTCAACGCTACCCAACAGCTCTCTTGTCAACTATGAACACAACTTTGGATGGTGAGACCTTCTTTAAATCTTCCTTCTCAACACCTGAAAATATCGATCTTTTCGACATGATGGCCCAGGCTGTTCAGAATGGTCGAACCCATCTTGTAATGGAAGTCTCTAGCCAAGCCTATCTTGTTCATCGAGTATATGGTCTGACCTTTGATGTAGGTGTCTTTCTTAACATCACTCCTGACCATATTGGTCCGATTGAGCATCCTAGCTTTGAAGACTACTTCTACCACAAACGTCTCTTGATGGAAAATAGCCGAGCAGTTGTCATCAATAGCGACATGGACCACTTTTCTGTATTGAAAGAACAAGTAGAAGATCAAGAACATGACTTCTATGGTAGCCAGTCAAGTAACCAAATCGAGAATTCCAAAGCCTTTAGCTTTTCAGCTACAGGTAAACTCACTGGTGATTATGATATCCAACTCATCGGCCACTTCAATCAAGAAAACGCTGTTGCTGCTGGACTTGCCTGCCTTCGTCTCGGAGCCAGTCTGGAGGACATCAAAAAAGGAATTTCTGCAACCCGGGTCCCTGGACGTATGGAAGTCCTCACACAGAAAAATGGAGCTAAGGTCTTCATCGACTATGCCCACAACGGGGACAGTCTGAAAAAACTCATCAATGTAGTTGAAACTCATCAAACTGGAAAAATCGCTCTGGTTCTCGGTTCGACTGGAAACAAGGGGGAGAGTCGTCGCAAAGACTTTGGTCTCCTCCTCAATCAACATCCTGAGATTCAAGTCTTTCTCACAGCTGATGACCCCAACTATGAAGATCCAATGGCGATTGCAGAGGAAATCAGTAGCTATATCAACCATCCTGTTGAAAAGATTGCCGATCGCGAACAAGCCATCCAAGCGGCAATGGCCATCACAGACCAAGAACTCGATGCTGTCATTATCGCTGGTAAAGGTGCTGATTGCTACCAGATTGTCAATGGAGTGAAAGAATCCTACCCTGGTGACGCAGCTGTCGCAGAACGTTACTTATAAAATCAAAAAATCAAGGGAAAACTTCCCTTGATTTTTTTAGTCTTCTTTCTTAAATGAGTTTTTAAGACCTTCAACGGCACCTTCTACAGCACCTTTAGCATCTTCAACAACTTCTTTTGCTTTCGCAACTGTTTTTTCTACAGTACCTTCTGCTTCTGTCTTGCTATCGCCAGTAACTTTACCAAATCCTTCTTTGATAGCACCAGTTGCTTGATCCAATTTATTTTCAAGTGACATAGCTCTGTCTCCTTTGCTTTTAATACGATAAACGTTATCGCTTACATTCAGTTTATGCTTATTCTTTAGTAAAGTCAAACAATCTGCTCAAAAGCAAGCAATTAAGGTAAATAGAAAGTCAACCGTTCCTTGTCGAAATCAACAGCCAACTCATACTTCCCTTCTTCGTTTTGCACAACATAGTCTAAAACGACTAAACTATCCACAAAGATATCACGGCGTTTCTGCATCAGCTGGTCCTTTTTGAGAAACTTCAGTAAAAAAGTCGTCATATACTTGAGGGCGTACTCAGGATTAACATCTCCTAAAATGGCATAGAGTTCCTGCTGTTTTTCTGTCAAAGGATATTGATTCTTGACCTTGTAGAAATAGTTAGACAGGGTCATTTTTGTTCGCCCAAAGTCAGTCTTTTCAACTAAGATAGCTGCATTGGTTTGATTGCACAATTCCGTCTCAAAAGTTTTCTCCAGCAAGCCCTGATAGACTGTACTGTCCTTTCTGACAAAAATTTCTTGGTCAAGGGCCAGACTGTCTATTGATTCTAGAAAAGGGAGATTGAGAAAATAGCGTTTGTTTTCCCTTAGGATCAAACCTGCCTTTATATACTCTTCCATGAGTTTATCAACTGCCGCATCTGGAAACTGAGCTTTGATTTCTCGCAGAATCACATCGTCATGCTGGTCCAGATAGTCAACCAAATCTATAAAAAATGGCTTTCGAGTCAAACGGGAGGGATTAAAAATCTGAATCATGAAGATTCCTTTCTTTACATTCTAATAGAGGGGATGCTGCTAGTTGACTAGGATTAGTCCCCGGTTGATTCAGAGGCACTGGAAGTTCGAGTTTCCTGTAGTATTCTCTCCAAAAATCACTAATCTCCTGCTCCCCATCACCAAATTTCATGGAAATAGTTTTAAAAATCGGTAGGATTTCAGCGATGTACTGAGAGCAGTAAAAGCCAGACCCATCTGGATAAAAAGAGGCATTATAGGGTGCACCTAAATGTTTGCTAGCTCTCTCCTTTACCAAGTCAATTTCCAGCTCTGGATAGACATAAAGATCGTAGAGATGAGTCAGTTCAAAAAATTCAGCCGGTTCTTGACAAATGACCCCTGCTTGCCCACTAGCATGGTAGATGAAACCGTCCAAAAAGATGGCTACATGACTATAGTTCCCTGTAGAAGCCTGGATGGCCTGCCCCATATCTGAAAGGTCCTTCACAAAAATCAAATCACCATTTTCTAACATCTTTCTCTCCTAGAAAAAAAGGAGCCGAAACCCCTTTAGCTATATGGAAAACACTGTTTTCTCGTATCAATCTCCAGTCAAATAATTACCATTTAAATAATTCATTAACTATATTATAAGAATCACTCTAGCTGAAAATAATAAAGCAGACCCAAACTTCCAAAAGACAGAGCTAAGTAGAGGATTCCTATTTGCAATCCATACAAATGCCAAAAACTACCACTAACTAAAATAAAAATCGATGTCTCAGCAACGAGGCGATGCCATTTTTTAAAAGCATGTGGAGATTTTGGTGCCATATATCGTGCCCAAAATAAGATTAATAGAACTGCTAGAAGAAAAAATAGGAATTTTTCCAGCCAAGAAATTTGTATCACAGACACGGAGAAAAGACCAAGGATTGCCACAACCTCAACCAAAAAGCGCAGTCCTTCAATCAATCGCATCATGCTATCACCTTCTATAAATAGTCAAATTAACAGTTCCAAATATTCATTAAGAATTACCCATTAAAGCTTTCAGTCAACTGAGGCACCACTTGTTTCTTACGTGAAACAGCACCTGGAAGGAAAGCGTGGTTGTTTTCAAGTTTGAAGTTGAAAGCTGCTTCGACCTTGTCCATGTTTGACCCAAGAGCAAGGATTTCTGAGTTTGAATTGACGATGTCTGTAATCATCAAGACAAAGTCTGAGTAGCCGTTTGCTGCATTAGCTGCTTGCATTGCTGCTTCGATTTCTGCTTGGCGTTCCAAGACTTCAGCGATATCAACTGTGTTTACTTGAGCTACACGAACCTTATTTCCGTTGAGTTCAAATGTCTTAGCATCGATGTCAATCAATTCTTCAGCAGATTTGCTAGCTAAGTTTGTACCAGCTTTCAGCATGGCAAGACCGTACTCTTCCAAGTTCACGCCTGCTAATTCTGCCAATTCTGGAGCAATGACTTTATCAGATGGGTGAGTTGTTGGTGATTTCAAAAGAAGAGTATCTGAAATCAAACCTGAAAGCATCAAACCAGCAATTTCTTTTGGAACTGCTACACCGTGTTCTTTGAACATACGGTAAACGATTGAAGACGCAGATCCCACTGGTTCCAAACGCATGTAGAGTGGGCTTGCAGTTTCAAAGTTAGCTACACGGTGGTGGTCTACAACACCGTAAACTTCTACTTCAGCGATATCTGACACTGATTGTTGGAATTCATTGTGGTCAGTCAAGATGACTTGTTCTGCACCTTCTGCTTTAGCAGATGTGATGACGCGTGGTGCTTCTACACCAAAATAGTTCAAAACGAAGGCTGTTTCTTCATTAGGAGTTCCAAGTGCTACTGCTTCTGTGTCCAATCCATATGCCTCTTTTGCAAGATAAGCAAAGGCTACAGATGACCCGATGGCATCTGAGTCTGGATTTTGGTGACCAAATACTAGAATCTTAGACATGATAATACCTCTTTAAATTTATTCATCTTATTTTAGCACTTTTTTCTTCTTTTGACAAAAGTAAGAGGAGTCAAAAGACTCCTCGTTAGACATCAATATCGTTAACTAGATTTTTTTCTTGATTTTCGGATAGAAATCGTTCTTTCTGTGGACGTTTCTTTCGTTTGAGGAGAGCCTCTGCTGACATGGCTTCTTCCTTGCTAGCAAAACCCTCTACATAGATGAGTTTGACTGGCAAGCGAGCTCGGGTATACTTGGCTCCCTTACCACTATTATGAACGGCAAGGCGCCTCTTCACATCCGTTGTATATCCTGTATAGTAAGAACCGTCACGGCACTCCACCACATACATATAGGCCTTATGATCCATAGTAAATCTCTTGAATTTCTGGCGTATAGGAACCATCGTCATTGTGAACAATGAGCGGTGGCAAGACCTTGAAGCCACTAATAGACCCATCTTTGATAGCTTCGATTAAAAGCATATTGGCTTCCTTTTCTCGTTTAGGATAGACAAATTGCAGGCGCTTGGGTGCTAAATTGTGGCGTTGAAGCATGTCTAGAATATCCAAAAGTCGATCTGGACGATGAACCATGACAAAACGACCATTAGACTTGAGAATGCTCTGAGCACTACGGCAAATTTCTTTCAGGTTAGTTGTAATTTCGTGTCTGGCCAAAAGGTAGTGTTCACTCTCGTTGAGATTAGAATGCGGATCCACCTTAAAATAAGGAGGATTGCACAAAATCATATCCACCTTACTTCCCTGAATGTGGGCTGGCATATTTTTCAAATCATCACAGATGACCTGCATCTGCTCTTCCAAGCCATTCAACTGAACCGAACGTTCTGCCATATCCGCCAAGCGCTCCTGAATTTCTACAGAGAGAATTTTTGCCTTGGTACGACTACTTGCAAAAAGTCCCACTGCACCATTTCCAGCACAAAAGTCCACAATTAAGCCATTTTTAGGAAAGCGAGGAAAGCGTGACAAGAGAACACTATCCACCGAATAGCTAAACACCTCTCTATTTTGAATGATCTTGATATCTGTCGAAAAGAGCTGGTTGATTCGCTCTCCTGATTTTAATAATTGTTCTTCTTTCATACTTTCATTATATCAAATTATGTTAATAGTACAAATGATTTAGATAATCGTATTTACGGCTTCTTTTTTAAATGCTCCAATGCTTCACGCGTCCAAACAGGCATCATTCGAGCAAGTGGTGCAAAACCGTGCTTGATACGATCATTTGAAAAACGTCTCCGTCTTGGCAATTGATGTTTTTCTTCCTCCAAAGTACGGATAGAAAGACTGGCTTTCCCAGTGTATTCGTCAAAATCCACCACCTGTACTTGAACCTCATCACCAATTTTTAAAATATCATAGATATTCTCAATAAATCCCGTTCGGATTTCCGAGATGTGAATCAGCCCTGTCACCCCTGTCTCTAACTCGACAAAGGCACCATAGGGCTGAATTCCTGTAATACGCCCAGTTAGCTTATCACCAATTTTCATTCTAGTCCTCAATTTCAATCGTTTCAATTACCACATCTTCAACTGGCTTGTCCATTGCACCAGTCTCAACAGCTGCAATGGTATCTAAGACAGCAAAAGATGCTGCATCTACCAATTGCCCAAAAACAGTATGGCGGCGGTCAAGGTGAGGAGTTCCACCTTGCTCTGCATAAATCTCAGCGATTGGTTCTGGCCAACCACCACGCGCAATCTCTTTCTTAGAGT
Organism: Streptococcus oralis; assembly: GCF_001579525.1. GTDB lineage: Bacteria > Bacillota > Bacilli > Lactobacillales > Streptococcaceae > Streptococcus > Streptococcus oralis_M. The sequence continues at coordinate 543,891 of NZ_KQ970788.1, forward strand.
ATGGCAAGTGTTGGTTTTGCACGATAAAGAACTGACTCCCATTTGTATTTGGACCAGCATTGGCCATAGAAAGAGCGCCACGAACATTATAGAGTTCTTCTGAAAATTCATCTTCAAACGCTTGACCATAAATTGACTCTCCGCCCATACCAGTACCAGTTGGGTCTCCACCTTGAATCATAAAGTCCTTGATGATGCGGTGGAAAATCACACCATCATAGTAACCGTCTTTTGAAAGCGCAACAAAGTTTGCTACTGTTTTGGGAGCCTGCTCAGGGAAAAGCTTGATACGCAAGTCTCCGTGATTTGTCTTAATAGTCGCCAACGGACCTTCTACTGTTTCAATGTCTACTTGTGGGAAATGCAATTCTTTTTCTACCATACCAAATCCTTCTAAGGCATCAAAAATGCCATCATCTTCTACTGTTTTTGTAATATAATCTGCTTTTTCTTTGATTTTTTCATGGGAAATTCCCATGGCAATGCTAATTCCTGCATAATCAAAGAGTTCCAAGTCATTGAGACCGTCTCCAAAGACCATGACATTCTCTGGTTTCAAGCCTAAATGCTCCACCACCTTGGCTACACCTGTGGCTTTTGAACCTGAAATAGGCACGATATCAGATGAATGTACATGCCAACGCACCATGCGAAGTTTATCCGACAAAGAATCTGGCAAGTGTAGGTCATCTCCTTTATCCTCAAAGGTCCACATCTGATAAATCTCTACTTTTTCATGAAAATCTGGATCCACATCCAAGTTTGGATAAATCGGATCAATTGCCTCACTGATCAGTTCTGTTCGAGTGGAGAGTTTAGCAGCATGACTGCCAACTAAACCATATTCAATCCCCTCTTGTTTTGTCCAAGCGATGTATTCTTCCACATCTTCTTTGGCAATCTGATGCTGATAAATGACCTGGCCTTTTTTATCTTCGATATAGGCCCCATTCAGGGTTACAAAAAAGTCCGGCTTAAGATCACGAATTTCTGGAACAACACCGAAAATACCGCGCCCAGAGGCAATACCTGTTAAAATCCCTTTCTCCCTCAACTGTTTAAAGACAGTGGGAATTGTCGCCGGAATAAAACCCGTCTTTGAAGTACGCAAGGTATCATCAATATCAAAAAAGACGATTTTAATCTTCTTTGCCTTGTATTTTAATTTTGCATCCATCTCTCTACCTCTTTTCCATCACTCTTTCCATTATACCATAAACCTTAGGAAATTCCTTTTTTGAAAAAAGATGAAAACCTATCAAAAAGAGAGCCAGTTGAACTAGCCCTCTCTTATCATCCTAGAACATCTCTAGAGCAATCATAGTAATCATCGTCGCATCATAGTAGCTCTCTAAAGGTAAATCTTGTGTGAAAATGTATTTATTTTGCTGAAGAAGTTTCAGATAGCCTTCTCCCTTGTCAGATGCATAGGTAATCGGGGCCAAAAAACTACCTGCCTGGTATTGATTGAGGGCCGTTCCGTTCAAGTCATAACCAGCATAGATACGTTGTTCTTTCATAAAGAAATCCATCATCTTTTGAACAACTTTTTGACTTCTTTCATCTTGACTTTGAGACAAGTGATAAGGCAAACGACAAGCATTATAAGAATAAGCTCCATCGTATTGAGATTCGATAGTGTTGGCATCAACAAGTCGTGCCCCAGACTTCTCTGCCCAGATGAAATCTGGCAAAAGTCCAGTATCAGAATGAGAACTGATTTGCTCCAATTGCCCAAGCATCTTATCCTTAACATCTAGCCACTGTTTGTTTCCAGTCAGGTCATAAAAAGACTGGAAATAGTGAGGAAGAGTATCAGACGTCCGCATCAAGTAATAGTAATCGGAATCCTTGTTGGCCCAGTTCCCTACTGTCAGAACACCTGTCTCTTCGTTGTAATTGTATTGAAGGATATCAGCCAAGATTTTTTTAGCTTGCTCTTGGTATTCTTGTGCTTTATCTGGCCACTGTTTGGCAGCTTCAATTAAAGAATAAGCGATATAGAGATCTCCATCAGTTGCATTTTGTTTCTCGACCGTTTCGCTATCATTTTTGATCACTTGCTTCCAAGACATCAACTGCGTCCCCTCGATACGATGATTTTGGTAATAACGATAAAGGTTATCAAAATCTGCTTGACTTGCTTGCCCTTTTTGGGCAGCTAAAACTGTTATGAGCATGCCGTAACTTTGAGCTTCTGATAGAACTGTTGTCTCCTCAGAATCATTCGTCGTACGGACATAGGACTGATTTCCCTTAGTCACAAGAAACTGTTGGCTCCATTGGCGGTAAATACGATTGCGCATCTCGACTTTACTCCTTCCTCTTGCCAAAAACAAGGTTAAACAAAAGATAGAAAGGATGAGCACAAACCATACATATTTTAATTTATTCGTTTTCATAAATCCTCCTATCCTGCAAATCGCTTGGTTTTAACCCACTTGGTTTCTTTTCGTCTGAGTACTTTGTCCAGCACGATTGAAGAAATGGAATCAATGGATACAACGATAAACATCTGTGCGTAAGAGAAATAGGCCGCCAAGGCTAACCAGATTTGTTTTGTCGTCGCTTGTCCAAACTGACTTGCTAATGCTGTCATAATTTGCATCAAATAGAGACCAATCATGAGAATCCAGTTGAAAAGCATGAGCTGGGCAATGTAGATATTGTCCGCATCAAAAGCAAATGGAACCCTGACATCTGGGAAGAATAGGTTAAGACAGATGGCTAGCACATTCGCTAGGAAAATCAAATCTGATAAAACAATGGCAAAGTTAAACCAAAAGAAAACACACGAATAGTTAAAAACTTCTAATTTAACACGCCAGTTTGCTCTGCCAAATAAATGCTTAAAGTTTGATAGAACAACTTCGTAGTTTCCTTTCGCCCAACGTTTACGTTGCATATAGTAACTCTTTAAAGTCTCAGGTTCTTGTTGGAAAGCCTCTGAATTATAGGCAAGGGCGATCAATTTACCACTCTGTATGATTTTGAAGGAAATATCGGTATCCTCAGTCAAGGCACCATTTTTCCAACCACCGATACTCTTTACAAAGTCGGTTTGAATGATAAAGTTGGTTCCTGGGATACGACCAATTTTAAAGAGATGCCACATCCCAACGTGGTGCACGCGCTGAGTAACAACGATTTCTTGGTTGATACAACGAGTCAAGAAATTTTGATTGGCATTTCGAGTCTTGTTGCGACCGAAAGATGCCACGTGACGTTCTGGATCCTTCATCACTTCTTTTACAAGGAAATAAAGAGCATTTTTTTCAGGCATGGCATCCGCATCATAAACACAGATATATTCGCCCGTTGCCATCTCCAAAGCATCGTTTAGAACGCCCGCTTTTCCTCCCGTACCAGTACGGTCGATAATAGTCAGATTTCTTCCTGCATATTCAGGCATAGCTTGTACAGACAAACACTCTGCATAGGTATTGTCCGAACAGTTATCCGCAAACAAGAGCAACTCCACACGGTCGTGAGGATAATTCATGTCCAAGATAGCTTTTGTCGTCTGTGCAATAACCACATCCTCATTATGAGCAGGTACAACAATGGTAACCTTCGGATAATAAGGCAATGGCGAAGTGTCTACACGAAAATCGCTGTGTTTAAACCAAAAGTGAACAGCTGAAAAGAGAATTACCAAGCCCCATGCTAGAGAAATCCAAATTGTAAGCAAGGTAAAAATCATCAGTATTTGACTAATCATGTTTCACCGCCTTAAAATTCTTATTCACCCGATAGTAAAGAATATTATATGCAATAAATAGTATGGCAAAACAAATTCCAAAAAAGAAACTCACTCCCAAAGCAATTCTGAAAAATAGATCTGTTAGAGTCATTTCCCCTCCTAATATTCTACAATTATATCCGTCTCTAATTGACGTTTCAAATAGCTCACTAAATCAGAGTAATTTTGATACTTACTTTTATTTTGCGAATCAACCACTAAGTAACCTAATTGAAATTGAATCTCTTGCATTCCATTTTTCCCATGGAAAAGCAAAGCCTCTAGATCCTTCACTATATTATTCAAACAAAATTCCTGTAAAGAAATCCGACTATCATTAGATAATATAATAAAATTCCCCTCCGAAAGATAGTAAAGTTTATCATTGTAACTTAGTTTTTGAGCAATTATTTCTTGAATACGAACTAACATGCGATTATATTCTATCGGATTTATCTGAAAAAATAGGTCCTCATGCGACCAATGAATTAGTACTGACTGTAGCACAGATTCACTTTGTTTATTTATCATAGAATGATAATCTGATTTGGCATCATCTTCTTGATCCTGAACCTTTGAAGCCATTTTTAATAAATAATGTCGAACCTTCATTAGAATAGCAAGCAATGTTGGAAAACTGATTAATAAAAGCAGAACTGAAGAATTAGGGATGAAAACTACACCTGCTATTAAAACAATGACTCCCAATCCAAAAGATAAGATAAGTGTCCAAGCAAGGAGTAAATCAGATAAAACTAAAACCGAAAATAAGGCTAAGGCAAAAAACAATAGTTGCTCTAAAATAATAGTTCGAGCATAGAAAAAGCAAAGTACCAACAAAAGAAGCTCACATCCAAGCAAAATCAGAAACCAGTTTCTAAATCTATACCAATTTTTCATTTTGTCCTAGCTCCTTCTTGAAACTCTGATGCAGATTCAGCAAAACCAAAATAATGTTTAATAGTTTGTACAATTCTTTCTGATGCATTTCCATCTCCATAAGGATTTGGTGCCTGAGACATTTGTCCATAAAGAGTTTCATCTGTTAAGAGTGCTGTCATCGCTTCTTTCACACTTACTGGATCCGTACCAACTAGCTTCAAAGTACCCGCACGTACTCCTTCTGGACGTTCCGTCGTGTCACGAAGGACAAGGACAGGTTTGCCGAGAGAAGGCGCCTCTTCTTGAACTCCGCCAGAGTCGGTCATGATAAAATAGCTTCTTGAAGCCAAATTATGAAAATCAAGTACATCTAGAGGTTCAATCAAGTGAATACGATCGTGACCAGCTAAGATATCTTTTGCTGCTTCTTGAACGACAGGGCTAAGGTGAACAGGATAAACAACTTCAATTTCCTGATGAAGATCGACCATCTCACGTAAAGCTGCAAAGACATTTCTCATTGGTTGACCTTGATTTTCACGACGATGCATGGTTACTAATACAAGTTTCTTATCTGGGTCCAATTGATCTAGAACTTCATGATAGTAATCCGATTGAACGGTTAGTTTCAAGGCATCAATGGCTGTATTTCCCGTAATGACAATAGCAGACTCAGGGTGATTTTCCTTGAGGAGATTTTCTTTACTCTCACTAGTTGGAGCAAAATAAAGATCCGCAAGACTATCTGTCATCTGACGATTCATCTCTTCTGGGAAAGGAGAATACTTATCAAAGGTCCTTAGGCCAGCTTCAACATGGCCGATACGTACCTGATTATAGAAAGCAACTAAACTTGCTGCAAAAGTTGTTGTTGTATCTCCATGAACAAGAATTATATCTGGAAGTTCTTGCTTAACAACTGGATCAAACTTTTCTAAAATTTTTCCAGTAATATCTAAGAGAGATTGATTCTTCCCCATAATATCCAGGTCATAATGTGGCTCGATGCGAAACGTTTCAAGAACTTGGTCCAGCATTTGACGATGCTGAGCTGTCACAACTGTTATCGTCTCAATACTGTCACTATGTTTTTGTAATTCCAACACTAAAGGGGCCATTTTAATCGCTTCCGGTCGTGTCCCAAAAACAACCATCACTTTCAGTTTTTTCATTATATTATCCTTTTGTTACAATAATATTTGATACATGATATTAATCTCTATATCCAATTATTCCTCAAATCAATTAATTTGAGTATCATAATTATATTACCGCCTATTAATCTAAATGTCAATTTATTATTAAAGTATACTATTGCATTTAATTTAATTTTAACAATTTGTAACCTTTTTGTAACAATGTTGTTTACAACCTCCAAAAAGCCTTATTTTAGGAAATTTTAAGACTTTTCAAAGAATCCGTATTTTAAAAAAACTAAACCTTATATGTTTTTTTCAATATTTATTTTTGTATCGAAATTTCAAACAATTATATTCTACCACTTTGAGGAATAGAGCAAGCTCATTCAAACAAAAAAATCCCTTTTTCGAATGAAAAAGGGACTGTGATTGTTTGCTATATTTAAAATTTAAACCTTATAAAATCTGTCTTAAAACAAATTTTTCGACAGATACAAGACCAATTCTCCGATATCTTCACAAACTGCATTCATGGCCGGTTGATGGTTCTGATACCAAACACCCGTCCCATCTGGAATATAGCCTCGTTTGATGTACAATCTCTGGGCAGGTCCATACCCTGAATGGAGCCCCACACCAAGGGTCACCTTATCCGATATGAGCCTAACTCGTTTTTCTGCTTCTTCCAGCAAGAGATTTCCAATACCTTGATTTTGAAAAGGTTCAAAGACATTGAAATCTGAGAGTTCTGGATAGATTTCTGCAAAAGGCCCCTGCTTAGCGCAGGGCAAAATTGTGATATAACCCGCTAAAGCACCCTCAACCTCTGCAACTAAAACTTCTCTCTCCCCACATTCTTGTTCAAGAAAATATCTAGCCAAAATTTCTTCTCTACCCGGCCAACCTTGGCTGATAAATCCTCGAGATAGATCTTTAATGTCAGATTCTTGCATTTTTCTAATTGAACATATCGTCTTCATAAGTTGCTCCTTTATAGCTTTCTCCTACCATTATAGCACGATAATAAAGATTAAAAGAAAAAACCTAGTAAGACAAAAGAATCTTACTAGGTCAACAGGGAATCCTTTCTAACAAAGTCCTATAAAAATCTGAAAAAGAGGTTCACCCAAACCGAACTCGCTCTCTCATTTCAAGGCTCGTGACAAAAAGACCCACCCAGGTCTTAATTCGCTTTCTTGTTTTCATGCTCATGAAAAAGAGGTCCACCCGGACCCCTTTTTTTAATCTTCGTTTACGAAAGGCATCAAAGCCATTACGCGAGCGCGTTTGATAGCTGTTGTTACTTTACGTTGGTTTTTAGCTGAAGTTCCTGTTACACGACGAGGAAGGATTTTCCCACGTTCTGAAACGAAACGGCTAAGAAGCTCAGTATCTTTGTAATCAACATATTCAATTTTATTTGCTGCGATGTAATCAACTTTTTTACGGCGTTTGAATCCGCCACGACGTTGTTGAGCCATGTTTTTTCTCCTTTATAGTATTAATTGTCCATTAGAATGGTAAATCATCATCTGAAATGTCCAATGGATTGGTTGCTCCAAATGGATTTTCAGAACGTGAAAAGTCTGGTACTGGGTTTGCAGGTGCTGATTGACCAGCAGTTGGTGCAGAATAAGCTCCACCTGTATGTCCTTCACGCACTCCGCGGCTTTCCAACATTTGGAAATTCTCAGCCACGACTTCTGTTACGTAGACACGTTGTCCTTGCTGATTATCGTAACTACGAGTCTGGATACGGCCTGTTATCCCGATAAGAGAGCCTTTTTTAGCCCAGTTAGCAAGATTTTCAGCCTGTTGACGCCACATAACGACATTGATAAAATCAGCCTCACGTTCGCCATTTTGACTCTTAAATGTACGGTTTACTGCAAGAGTAAAAGTCGCAACTGCTACATTTGATGGGGTATAACGCAACTCAGCGTCACGTGTCATACGCCCTACAAGTACAACATTGTTAATCATAATTTACCTTCTTACGCGTCAAGTTTGACGATCATGTGACGAAGAATGTCAGCGTTGATTTTTGAAAGACGGTCAAACTCTTTAAGAGCTACGTCGTCGTTTGCTTCAACGTTAACGATGTGGTAAAGTCCTTCACGGAAATCTTGGATTTCGTATGCAAGACGACGTTTTTCCCATGATTTTGATTCAACAACAGTTGCACCGTTGTCAGTCAAGATAGAGTCAAAACGTGCTACCAAAGCGTTTTTCGCTTCTTCTTCAATGTTTGGACGAATGATATAAAGAATTTCGTATTTAGCCATTGATATGTTCCTCCTTTTGGTCTAATGACCCCTAGTCTTTGCAAGGGGTAAGTGAGGTTTGCTCACAATAAACTATTATACTAGAAAAACTGATAGATAGCAAGATAAAAGTGAAAAAAGAAGATGAAATTATCTTCTTTTTACTAGTTTATGGTTTGATACGGTGTAACATACGTGGGAATGGAATAGCTTCACGGATGTGTTTTGTACCTGCTGCGAAAGTGACCATACGTTCAATACCGATACCAAATCCACCATGTGGTACTGTACCATATTTCCGAAGGTCAAGGTAAAATTCGTATTCTGTACGATCCATTCCAAGTTCTTCCATTTTAGCGACAAGGGCATCGTAGTCTTCCTCACGCATAGAACCACCGATGATTTCTCCATATCCTTCTGGTGCAAGCAAGTCTGCACAAAGTACGCGTTCTGGATTTCCAGGAACTGGTTTCATGTAAAAGGCCTTGATGGTTGCTGGATAGTTCATAACAAATGTTGGCACACCAAAGTGATTTGAGATCCAAGTTTCATGTGGTGAACCAAAGTCATCACCATGCTCAAGGTGTTCGTAGTCAGCGTCTTCATCGTTTTCATGCTCTTGCAAGAGGTCAATGGCTTGATCGTAAGTGATGCGTTTGAATGGCTCTGCAATGTAGCGTTTCAAGAGCTCTGTATCACGTTCCAAGGTTTCCAAGGCTTGAGGTGCACGGTCAAGAACACCTTGAAGAAGGGCTTTTACGTAAGCTTCTTGCAAGTCAAGTGACTCATCGTGTGTCAAGTAAGAGTACTCTGCGTCCATCATCCAGAACTCAGTCAAGTGACGGCGCGTTTTTGATTTTTCAGCACGGAATACTGGACCAAAATCAAATACACGACCAAGAGCCATAGCCCCTGCTTCTAGGTAAAGCTGACCAGATTGACTCAAGTAGGCTGGCGTTCCGAAGTAATCTGTTTCAAAGAGTTCTGTTGAATCTTCAGCCGCATTTCCTGAAAGGATTGGGCTATCAAACTTCATGAAGCCGTTCTTATCAAAGAACTCATAAGTTGCATAAATGATAGCGTTACGGATTTGCATCACAGCTACTTGCTTACGAGAGCGGAGCCACAAGTGACGGTTGTCCATCAAGAAGTCTGTGCCGTGTTCTTTTGGAGTGATTGGGTAGTCTTGAGATTCACCGATCACTTCGATGTCTGTGATATCGAGCTCATAGCCAAACTTAGAACGCTCATCTTCTTTGACAATTCCTGTCACATAAACAGAAGTTTCTTGGCTTAGGCGTTTAATTGTATCAAACTTCTCTAGTCCCACTTCTTCACCGAACTTTTCAATAAAGTTTGGTTTAAAGGCTACACCTTGGAAGAAGGCTGTTCCATCACGCAATTGCAAGAAGGCAATTTTCCCTTTTCCAGATTTGTTGGCAACCCAGGCTCCGATGGTCACTTCTTGACCAACGTAGTCTTTTACATCGATAATTGTTACACGTTTTGTCATAATCTATCTTCCTTTTTTCGTTTAACTTGTCCGAAGACATCATTACCCACTATTTTACCATAAATAGACTGCGATAGCTAGGTTCTACTAGAGAAAAATCGCGAGATTTTCGTTACAAAAAATCTTCGCTGAAAAGGCGAAGATTCTAAGTTTTATTTTTCCATAAATTGATGCAAACGGCGAATAGCTTCTTTTAATGTATCCAAGTCTGTGGCATAGCTGAGACGAACATTTTCTGGTGCTCCAAATCCAGCTCCTGTAATCAAGGCAAGACCGACTTCTTCGAGAATAGCCGTTGTAAACTCTGTCACATCAGTATAACCCTTCATCTCCATCGCTTTTTTAACATTTGGGAAGAGATAGAAGGCTCCTTGGGGCTTGACAACTTCAAATCCTGGCACTTGGCACAAGAGTGGATAAATGGTATTCAAACGTTCTTCAAAGGCTTGACGCATGGTTTCAACAGAGTCTTGCGGTCCAGTCAGCGCCTCAATCGTTGCATATTGAGATACTGCTGTCAGATTTGAAGTCGTTTGTCCTGTCAATTTGCTCATGGCAGCAATAATTTCAGGATTTCCCACAGCATAACCTACCCGCCAACCAGTCATAGCATAGGCCTTAGATACACCATTAATCACGATGGTTTGCTGACGAATGGCTTCTGACAGACTAGAGATTGGAACAAATTCATTCCCGTTATAAACCAGACGACCGTAAATATCATCTGCTAGGATAAGGACATCATGTTCAACAGCCCAATTTCCGATAGCCAAAAGTTCTTCACGAGAGTAGATCATACCGGTCGGATTGGATGGCGAATTGAGAACCAAGACCTTAGTCTTATCTGTTCGGGCTGCTTCTAGCTGTTCTACTGTTACTTTAAAGTGATTGTCTTCCTTGGCCTGGACAAAGACTGGCACTCCTTCTGCCATTTTGACTTGATCTCCATAGCTGACCCAGTATGGTGTAGGGATGATGACCTCATCACCTGGATTGACCACAGCCATAAAGAAGGTGTAGAGAGAGAACTTGGCACCAGTGGCAAAGGTAACCTCGTTTGCCGCTACGGAATAGCCATAATAGCGTTCAAAATAGGTATTAACCGCCGCTTTTAACTCTGGTAGGCCTGAAGCAACTGTATAAAAGGAAGCTCGTCCATCTCGAATCGCTTCTATCGCTGCATCCTGAATGTTTTCAGGAGTATGAAAATCAGGCTGTCCCAAGGTTAAGAAAAGAACATCCTTTCCCTGAGCTTTTAATGCTTTGGCTCTTGCATCACTGGCTAGAGTGACACTTTCTTCCATTTCTAGTACACGTTTGGATAGTTTCATATGCCCTCCTTATTGGATTACTGCTCCTGTTTCAAAGTCGACCAGATAGAACTGGTTTCCTGACTTGACTTCCCAAATCGGCTTGTCCTGATAACGACCAAAGGTGATTTTATCAATGTCGCTAGCTCCTTTTTCCCTCGAAATCGTCGCTGCCTTGTCTTGAGAAATCCCCTTATCAAGCTGATAAACATAAATCTTGTGGTCATTCTTTTCAATCAGTACGGCAATGGCCTCTTGCTTTTTATTATGTCCCAGAACACTGTAATAGCCCTCTAGACCATTGTAGAAATCAACCTGATCTGCCTGTTCCAATTCTGCATACTGCTTGGCCAGTTTTTCTCCCTCAACTCTAGCATCTTGATAGGGTTTCATGCTGAGTATTATCAGATAAAGAAAGGATCCAGTTAGCACCAGAAGTACCAGAGAAATGCCGATTCCATATTGTATAAGTAACTTGTTTTTTGCTTTTTTCTGTCTTAGTTTCACTCGTCTATTTTACCATCTCTCCTCTTTTATTACAAGTGAAGATAGAAACATTCTAAGATTCTTTTCCTATAAAATGTAAGTTCTTGTTTTTCTCTCTCATTATTGATAAAATAACCTTATGAAACAATATTTGAAAGAGAAAATTTCCGATAATCAATTAGACTTAAAAACGGCTATCGTCCTCAACAAAGCCATACGAACTTTTAAACCATATGAAGCCAATGCTGCCAAAGAACACGGACTAACCCCTACTCAATTTTCCGTTCTGGAGACCCTCTATAGCAAGGGGGAACTACGCATTCAGGACTTGATTGAAAAAATGCTAGCCACTTCTGGAAACATGACTGTTGTCATTCGAAATATGGTTCGAGATGGGTGGATTTCTAGAACTTGCGACCCCAAGGATCGTCGCTCCTTTTTCCTGAAATTAACACCTGCAGGACGCAGAAAAATCGAAGAGGTTCTTCCTGACCATATCGATTCGATCGTAGAAGCACTCAGCATCTTGGAAGACGGCGAAAAGGAAGACTTAATCCGCATTTTAAAAAAATTTAAAAATTTGTGAGCAAAATTATTGCTAATTAGTATCATTTGTTGTAACATAGATGGTAACAAAAGAGTTCGCTCTTTGAATTTTAAACTGAAGGAGACATATCATGTCTAAAAAAGTATTATTTATAGTCGGTTCACTTCGCCAAGGTTCTTTCAACCACCAAATGGCCCTCGAAGCTGAAAAAGCACTTTCTGGAAAAGCAGAAGTTAGCTATCTTGATTACTCAGCTGTTCCTCTCTTCAGCCAAGATTTGGAAGTTCCAACTCATCCAGCTGTAGCTGCTGCTCGTGAAGCAGTCCTTGCTGCGGATGCCATCTGGATCTTCTCTCCAGTCTACAACTTCTCTATCCCTGGAACAGTGAAAAACTTGCTTGACTGGCTCTCTCGTGCCATTGATTTGTCTGATACACGTGGTGCTTCTGCCCTCCAAGACAAGTTTGTTACTGTCTCATCTGTAGCCAATGCCGGTCACGAACAACTCTTTGCGATTTATAAAGACCTCTTGCCATTTATCCGCACACAAGTCGTTGGTGACTTTACTGCCGCTCGTGTCAATGACTCTGCTTGGGCAGACGGAAAATTGGTGTTAGAAGAAGCAACTGCTTCATCACTTGAAAAACAAGCTGACAACCTTCTTGCAGCCATCAACTAATCCAGCAAAAACCAGCTCATTCGAGCTGGTTTTATGCTTGTTTCACAAAGACGAGTTCTAAGTCACTTGATAAATCAGGTTGGTATTCAAAGCCGGCGAAGCGGAGCTTACGAGTTTGCTCAACTGTTTGAACTTGTCCTTCTATCAAGGCGGTCAAAAAGGCCCCGCGCGCTTTTTTTGAAATGGTTGAATGGATTTTCAACTGACCTGCCTTATCCTCCATAAATTTAAAAGTCACCATCTTTTCTCTAATTTCCTTCGAAAATACGGTTTCAAACTCTGATGATAGGAGTGAGAATATCAAGTTCTCATCCTGTAGGGCCTCATCGTAGGCTGACTTCCAATGAGTCTTTAGGGTTTTACCAGCTACTTTTAATTTCATCAAAAAGTCCAAACGGTGTGGAGCCATGGGAGATAAGGCAGGGACAACACCGTATAAAGCCGAGGTAATCAGGACATAATTTTCAAGATAGGTTTGTTCAGCCTCGGTTAACCCATTTCGTTTGATGTGACGATACATGAGACCATCGAAAAGTTTCAAGGCTGGATAATGTTTAGCCCTGTGAACTTTTAAAGCTTGAATATGGCCGTACTCTTCTTCTGCTTTCTCGGCAGATACCTTATAAAAAGTCTCTAATTCACTAGCTGAGTAATGCGCCAGTGAGTCAAGGACTGCCTGACTTTCTTCCCTCAAGGGGAGCGCTTCGGTACGGGGATGGTCTGTGTTCATTTCTTTTGCTGTTGGGATTAAAATTTTCATATTGTTAGTGTAGCATATTTTTCAATCACGACCAAGAATTTCATCTTAAAAACCTCGATTCACACCGAGGTTTCTCTGTTTATTTTGGCCATCCTAACCAGATAGCCACGAGAACAAGGGCTGTGCCAGCTAAGCTTGTTAAGATAGATAAGAATTTATCTTTTTTCTCCTTGAACTGAGAAAACCTATTTTTATACTCAATGAAAATCAAAGAGCAAACTAGGAATCTAGTCGCAGGCAGTACTTGAGTACGGCAAGGCGACGCTGACGTAGTTTGAAGAGATTTTCGAAGAGTATTATTGTACTTTAAAGGTTTTGAGATAATTATCTTTTCCAACTTGACCTTCAAAAGATTGACCATTTTCAAGGTAAGGAAGGTCGTCTGACACTGAAGCCTTGACCTTATAAATCTTGCCATCAACTTTAAAGAAGTAGACGGTATCCCCCTTGATGACAGCTGATTTAAGGTCTGAAATCACTCCCTTGATACTTTCTACCGTTTCATTATCCAGCTCGAGGTCGTTTTTATTGGCATACTTGCTGAGGAGTTCCTCTACTGTAGTTGCTACGATAACGTTTTGGTACTCCACGGCATCGACCAATGCATACTCCTTGACCAATCCTGCATTGTCCTTCAAGCCCATGATATAGAGCGGTTTGTCATTGAGATTAACAAGGATAGGGAAGGTAGCCTTGTAGGCCTTCTCTTGCACTGCTCCTTCTGCGGAAGCACGGGCAGATTCTTCGGTTGCTGAAGCTAGATTGTACTTGGTGATTTCACCAGTGCGCATATTTTCAAGGATAAATCCTAGATTACTTTCGTCAGCATTTGCTGAAGTCACCCCCGTGTAGAGATAAATGTCATTTCCGATAGAAAGATAGTTATAGCCCTCGGTCGTTTGGGTAACATTTTTCTTAGAAATCAAGGCATTCCAAAAGCCGTCTTTATACTTGCCGTTGTAGTTGATTTGCTCGATGGTTTCTTCTGCTGGATAGACACGATCCACCCATTCTGGTACTTCATCCAAGCTGTATTCCTTGGTTTCTCCATTGGTGGCGTCTAAGATAATAACAGACGAAGGACGAGGCACTCCTAGACCAAACTGTTTTTGATAAACGGTTGCTACATAGAAAGGATTGCCTGCATCATCCACCTCAAAGGATGGCGTTTTAAAAATCTTGGTTGGGTACTTGATCCGAAGATGACGTTTGACGTCTCGGTTAAAATACTCAGAGTCTGAATACTTCATTGGCGTTTTTAAATCCACTAATTCCGCATTTCCTGTCACCATATCAACTTTGATATACTCGCCAATTCCCTTGGACTGATTATTAAACCATTTGATCGGGTCGGCATATTCCAAAGGAGTCACCCGATAGGGTTTGCCATCAACCGTCAGCTGGGTATAAGTATCTGCTGCTACGTACTGAGATACCTTATCCGTCAAAGAACCCAGGTAACGGTCACCAATCTTTTCTGCAGTGCTCCGATCTAGGATTGGAACCTTACTGGTATCACTCTTAGGAAAATCTTTAAAATCTTTTTCTGTGATAGACACCACATTAGCATAATTTTTTGCTTGGAAAAAGCTAGAGGTTACTAGGCTTACCAGACCAGCAAGGGCAAACATGATACCTGCAGTCAGAAACAATCCTCTACTAAGTTTGGTAAAAAGGAATCCTTCTAGATTGAGATCTTTGGTAGCCTTGCCATGGCGTACATGAACAGTTTTGAGGAGATTGGTATCCTTGCGGAAACTAAACAAAATCCCCATCACCACCAAATGCCCACAGAGAAAGAAGATGAATTCCCAACTGGTAAGATTGAAGGGTGGTAAAAAGATATACCAGGTCGTTGCGATAAAAACAATTTCAAAGAGTATACGTTTCATCTGAGTTCCTCCTAAATAATCCGTCCTTTCAAATGATCCAGTTCATGTTGGCAGATCTGAGCTGGAAAACCTGTCAGTGTAATAGTCTGCTCCTGCCACTTGTTATCACGATAGGAAACTGTAATCGTTTCATAACGAGTTGTTGGTCGCACCCCAGTCAAGGACAAACAACCTTCCTCTGTCTCGTAAGGTCCTTTGTAGGAAAGGAGAATGGGGTTAAACATGACCATGGGAACCAAGCCAAGATTAAAGATAATCACGCGCTTCTGCACGCCAATCATATTGGCCGCTAGACCAACACAGGTCTCGCGATTGGCCAGCAGGGTATCCTGCAAATCTCTAGCTAGATAAAGGTCTTCCTGACTTGCAGGTTTCGAGACCTGCGACAAGAATAAGACATCTCGGACAATTTTCTTTTCCATTCTCTTTCACTCCTTGCTACTTTACTTTATTATAGCACAAAAGAGGATAACTTCTAACCATTCTCCTCAAATGCAAAAAAAGCCATCCGAAGATGACTTTCTTTTTAAATCGCGTTCTTATCAAGACCAAGTTTACGTTGAACAAACTTGACGATTTCGACGATAAGTATCATTGAGAAGCTTCCAGCTAGAACAATGGCCCATTGTGACAAGTCTAGTTTGGTTACGTGGAAGATACCTTCAAGCGGTTCTACAACGATTGTTGCCATCAAGAGGATGAAGGATACCAAGATAGACCAGTTGAAGGTCTTAGACTTGAATGGTCCGACTGTCAAGATGGATTGGTAAACAGACTTTACATTGTAGGCATGGAAGAGCTGAATCAAACCAAGCGTTGCAAAAGCCATGGTGAGGGCATCCGCATGAATGGCTTGATTGTCTCCTACATGGACTGGATAGGCAAGAGCAAGGCCATAAACAGTCAAGACGAGAGCCCCTTGGAGTACACCTTGATAGATAATGGAACTCATGACCCCACCTGAGAAGAAGCTTGATTTGCGTCCACGTGGTTTGTGGGTCATAACACCTGGCTCAGCTGGTTCAACACCAAGGGCGATGGCTGGGAAGGTATCGGTTACCAAGTTAATCCACAAGAGATGAACTGGCTGTAAGACATCCCAACCAAACAAGGTTGATAAGAAGATGGTTAATACTTCAGCCGTATTGGCAGAAAGTAGGTACTGAATAGTCTTTTGAATGTTTGAGAAGACCTTACGTCCTTCTTCAACTGCGACGATGATAGTCGCAAAGTTATCATCTGCAAGGATCATGTCAGATGCACCCTTAGAAACCTCAGTACCAGTGATTCCCATACCGATACCAATGTCGGCTGTTTTCAGAGCGGGCGCATCATTAACACCGTCACCTGTCATAGCAACGACCTTACCTTGGTTTTGCCAAGCTTTCACGATACGAACCTTGTGTTCTGGAGATACACGCGCATAAACAGAGTATTGACCAACGACTTTTTCAAATTCTTCATCTGAAAGTTCGTTAAGCTCAGCACCAGTCAAAACATGGTCTTCCGAGTCATTTTCGTCGATAATTCCCAAACGTTTGGCAATAGCTTCTGCTGTGTCTTGGTGGTCACCCGTAATCATGATTGGACGGATTCCCGCTTCCTTAGCGACACGAACAGCTTCTGCTGCTTCGGCACGTTCAGGGTCAATCATCCCAATCAAACCAGTAAAGATCAAGTTGTTTTCAAGCTCTTCAGAAGTAAGATTTTCTGGAATACTATCGATAATCTTATAAGCACCTGCAAGGACACGCAAGGCTTGGTGAGCCATTTCCGAGTTGTTTGTATGGATTAATTCAGTGACTTTCTCATCAATCTGTGCAACATCTCCAGCTTTATCGCGAGCAACACAACGTTTCAAGAGTTGATCTGGAGCCCCTTTGACTGCCACGAGGAATTTACCATCTGGTAATGGGTGAACTGTTGACATGAGCTTACGATCTGAGTCAAACGGCAATTCAGCCACACGAGGATATTTCTCTAAAAATCCTTTAACATCATAGCCCTTGTCCAAGGCATACTGGATGAAGGCTGTTTCGGTTGGATCCCCGATCAGGTTTCCTTCTGCATCGATCTTAGTATCATTAGCCAAAACAACAGAACGAAGAAGAGGCATTTCAAGACCTAGTTCAATATCATCAGCTGAATCATGTAGGACTGAATCATAGAAGACTTTTTCGACTGTCATCTTGTTCATGGTAAGCGTACCAGTCTTATCGGAAGCGATGATCTCAGTGGAACCAAGTGTTTCTACTGCTGGCAACTTACGAACGATAGAATTTCGTTTTGCCAAAACTTGAGTACCAAGGGCAAGAACGATGGTCACGATAGCAGGAAGTCCTTCTGGGATGGCTGCAACAGCAAGCGCAACAGAGGTCATCAACTCACCAAGTGGATTTTTACCTTGAATGAAGACTCCGACTACAAAAGTAACAAGGGCAATGACCAAAATTGCATAGGTCAAGACCTTAGAAAGGTTATTCAAGTTTTGTTTGAGTGGTGTATCCGTCTCATCCGCATCTTGGAGCATGCCAGCGATATGACCAACTTCTGTGTACATACCTGTATTGACAACAACACCAAGACCACGACCATAAGTCACGTTTGAGTTTTGGAAGGCCATATTGACACGGTCACCAATACCAGCATCTCCAGAGAGCTCGACGGTCAAGTCTTTTTCGACTGGAACAGACTCACCTGTTAGGGCTGCTTCTTCGATTTTAAGAGAATTAGCTTCTAGCAAACGTAGATCCGCTGGTACCACGTCACCTGCTTCAAGGGCAACGATATCTCCTGGTACCAATTCTTTGGAATCAATCTCAGCCATATGCCCATCACGAAGAACGCGCGCAGCAGGACTCGACATCGACTTGAGGGCTTCGATGGCTTCTTCTGCTTTCCCTTCTTGGTAAACACCAAAGGCTGCGTTGATGATAACAACGGCTAGAATAATGATGGCATCTGCAATATCTTCCCCACCAGAAGTTATGACAGACAAGATGGCTGCAGCCACCAAAATAATAATCATCAAATCCTTAAATTGCTCGATAAACTTGACTAGGAGTGATTTTTTCTCACCCTCTTCCAGTTCATTGCGCCCATATTCAGCTAGGCGTTTCTGCGCTTCGCTTGACGAAAGGCCTTGCTCAGTTGCTTCAACCGACTTCAAGACTTCTTCGGGACTTTGAGTATAAAACGCTTGGCGTTTTTGTTCTTTTGACATATGTCTCCTCCTTGACTTTGTGTGCAAAACAAGTTCTCTTTTAGTTTTATGACAAACAAAAAGAGACCTGTTAATCATAACAAGTCTCGCTGTTTAAGATAGCGCCGGAAAGAATACTTTTCAGTATAAAATTCGGAATGACGACACTATCACAGGTTTCTGCCAGCTACTCCCTTGAGTAGTACTATTATATCAAATTTTGAAAAGTTTTCAAGAATTAAAATCCGATGAAACAAGACTAAATTTGAATTTTCCCTTGAAAACCAGTATAATGGTAGAATACTATATGACTAGAAAGGAAGCCCGATGAACCAATCCATGTCAAATCTCAAATTGGCAGAACGTGGAGCCATTATCAGTATTTCAACCTACCTCCTCTTGTCTGCGGCAAAATTGGCAACTGGTCACCTCCTGCATTCCTCCAGTTTGGTGGCAGATGGTTTTAACAACGTCTCGGACATCATTGGAAATGTTGCCCTCTTGATTGGAATTCGGATGGCGCGCCAGCCTGCAGACCGTGACCATCGCTTTGGTCACTGGAAGATTGAAGATTTGGCTAGCTTGATTACTTCCATCATCATGTTCTATGTTGGTTTTGATGTGCTTCGGGACACCATTCAGAAAATCCTCAGTCGGGAACAAACACCCATTGATCCCCTGGGAGCGATTCTAGGAATCATTTCAGCAGCGGTCATGTTTGCTGTTTATCTCTATAACACACGCCTCAGTAAGAAATCCAAATCCAAGGCTCTCAAGGCAGCTGCTAAGGACAATCTTTCCGATGCTGTCACCTCGCTTGGGACTTCCATTGCTATCCTAGCCAGCAGTTTCAATTATCCAATCGTGGATAAATTGGTCGCTATTATCATCACTTTCTTTATCTTAAAGACAGCCTATGATATCTTTATCGAGTCTTCCTTCAGTCTTTCAGATGGTTTTGACGACCGTTTGCTAGAGGACTACCAAAAGGCCATCATGGAGATTCCAAAGATTAGTAAGGTCAAGTCCCAAAGAGGGCGTACCTACGGTAGCAATATCTACCTTGATATCACCCTGGAAATGAATCCTGACCTATCTGTCTATGAAAGTCACGAGATCGCAGACCAAGTCGAATCCATGCTGGAAGAGCGTTTTGGAGTCTTTGATACCGATGTTCATATCGAGCCAGCTCCCATACCTGAGGACGAAATTTTGGACAATATCTATAAAAAACTGCTCATGCGTGAGCAATTGATTGACCAAGGAAATCAGCTAGAAGAACTCCTTGCTGAGGACTTTCTCTATATCCGTCAAGATGGAGAGCAGATGGATAAAGAGGCTTATAAGTCTGAAAAAGAACTTAAAGCTGCTATTAAAGATATTCAAATCACTTCCATTAGTCAGAAAACCAAGCTCATTTGCTATGAGCTAGATGGCATCGTCCACACCAGTATCTGGCGTCGCCATGAGACTTGGCAAAACATCTTCCACCAAGAAACTAAAAAAGAAGACAAATAATGACCCTATCCAGTGGATAGGGCCTTTTTGATTATTCTACTTTAAGCAAAGACAGACTATGACGGTTTGGAAGATTTACTTTTCGAAGCTTGTTTTGCCTCTTTTCTTGCTTGACGATTTTGCTCGATGCGCCATTCTCTTTCATAGTACTTCATGGTCTCATAGACTCTTTCAGGAAGTCCTACATCTAGTAGAAAGATCGGGATAATTAAATCTGCTGACGGATAAAAAGTGAGAATCCTTCTCTTCAGCAGTGTTAGAAAGGATTGGGATTTCACATTTTCCTTGTTTTTAAAATAGACTTCAATCCGATAAGAATCCCTATACTTCCCTCGAATCCGAGAGAAGGAAAATTCCTCTACATCAGCCCAAGCGTAGAAATGACTGGGTTTCTTTGGATTCGGTTTGTAGTAAAACCCCTCGACAGTACATTTCAAATATTCCTTATCAGAGCTTAACAGTCTGTATGTCTGATAAACGACTACTCCAGCACAAAAGAGGACAAGCAGTATTAACAACAGGCTTATCGTATGAAGTTTAGTCCCCTTTTGAGAGTACAAATGAAGATAAGAGAGAGGCAACAAGAAGAAAAGCACTGAAGCCAAGCAAAACAAGGCATTCCAAATGATTTTCTTGGGACTACGTTTAATGATTTTTTCTTCCATCATGCCAACTCACTTAAATATTCATAGCGTTCGTATTTTTCAAGGAGTTTTTCGTTTTTCTCGTCTAGCTCTTTCTGAAGCGTCGCCAATTTGCCAAAGTCAGAGCCATTTGCCTGCATTTCTTCTTCAATGGCAGTGATATGATTTTCCAAGGCTTCAATATCACCTTCAATGCTTGCCCACTCCTGCTTTTCTTGATAGGTCATACGCTTCTTGTCTTCACGGACTTTGACCACTTTCTCTTTTTCGGCCTTTTGAACTTGATTGGACATCTCTGTTTCAAAGGCTTTTTCATCAAGGTAGTCAGTGTAATGGCCAAAGAAAGTACGGATGCTTCCATTCTCAAAGGCGAGAATCTTAGTCGCTACCTTATCCAGGAAATAACGGTCGTGGCTAACTGTCAAGACAGGACCCGCAAAGCCCTGCAAGAAATTCTCCAAAACTGTCAAAGTTGCAATGTCTAGGTCATTGGTCGGCTCGTCCAAAAGAAGAACATTTGGTTTTTCCAAAAGCAATTTGAGGAGATAAAGGCGTTTTTTCTCTCCACCAGACAATTTCTCAATCAGGGTCCCATGCGTCGAACGTGGGAAGAGGAACTGCTCCAGCAACTCAGCGATGGAAGTCGTAGAACCGCCACTGGTCTTAACCTCTTCTGCTACTTCCTGCAGGTAATTGATAACGCGCTTGCTTTCATCTAAACCTTCAATTTGTTGAGAGAAATAGGCAATGCGAACCGTCTCACCGATGATAACTTGACCTTTAGTCGGCTCAAGACTTCCTGCGATGAGATTAAGCAGAGTTGACTTCCCTACACCGTTATCCCCAACAATTCCGATACGGTCTTTAGCTTGCACTAAGAGATTAAAATCTTGCAAAATTGGCTTGTTTTCATAGGCAAAGGAAACATCCTGAAACTCGATGACTTTCTTCCCAATCCGACTAGTTTCAAAGTTCATGGTCAAGTCTGTATCAGCAACGCCACCTGAAACTTCTTTTTTCAAATCGTGGAAACGATTGATACGGGCCTGTTGCTTGGTCGCACGGGCCTGCGGTTGTCTACGCATCCAGGCTAATTCTTGCTTATAGAGTTGTTCCTTTTTGTGGAGAAGGGCAGCGTCACGCTCATCTTGTTCCGCTTTTAGGCGGACATAGTCCTGGTAATTTCCCTGATACTCGGTCAAGCCTGCTCGGTCCAACTCGAAAATCCGTGTTGACAAAGCGTCTAGGAAATAACGATCATGTGTGATAAAGAGAACGGTCTTCTTGGAATTTTTCAAAAAAAGAGTCAGCCACTCAATGGTCGCAATGTCCAGGTGGTTAGTTGGCTCGTCCAGAAGCAAGAGGTCGTGGTTTCCGAGGAGAACTTGCGCCAACTGAACCCTTCTTCTTAGACCACCTGACAATTCACCAACTGGAGTCGACAAGTCCTGAATACCCAGCTTGCTGAGGACCGTCTTGACCTGGCTTTCAATTTCCCAGGCTTGAAGAGAATCCATCTCTGCCATGACCCGTTCCAAACGCGCCTGCTTGTCCTCACTGTAGTTGAGCATGATTAACTCATACTCACGAATCAACTGGATTTCCTTGAGGTCGCTAGAGAGAACCGTATCCAAGACCGTCTTGCTATCATCAAAATCAGGATCCTGGGTCAAGTAGCCAATCTTATAGTCATTCTTTGCCGAAAAGGGACTGACATCCCCGTCAAAGCCAGAAACACCAGAAAGGACATCTAACAGAGTGGTCTTACCAGTCCCATTGACACCAATCAGACCGATTCTGTCCAAGTCATGGATGATAAAAGAAATATCCTTAAAAACGGTCTTGTCACCGATGGATTTGCTTAATTTTTCAACGATAAAATCACTCATTTTTTCTCCCTCAGGTAAGCATGGATTGCTTGACGGTCGTTTTCCAACTCTCCATCGACAATGGCAAACTCAATCTCTGTTAAAATCTCTCCCAAGTCTGGTCCTGGCTGGTAACCATATTCCTTAATCAAAATTCCACCGTTAATCTGAATTTCTTTCTTATCATGAATGGTCAAACTATGGTAAGTTTCTTTGATGGCTTGTGGGTTGACTGCTTTTCCTTGAGCCTGACGAAGACTTTCAGCTTGTAGAAGGGAATCCAAGTCAAAGCGGTAACAATCGCGCCTGCTCAGCTCTCCTTCTTCTCGCAAAGTCAAAATAGTCAGCAAATCCTGTACTTGCTTGGCAAACTGGCGTGAGGTCTTCCAATGTTTCAAAAATGGCTGTGCATCTTTAATCTCCAAAGCCCACAATAGAGCCGCCCAGGCTTGTTCAGAAGACTCAAAGGTGAAATCAGTCTTCAAATCAAACAGTCTGTTGAGCTTGTCCTGGCTTTCTGCCATATCTGGAAGATAGTCATAAGCTTGACTTTCAATCATGGAAGACAGACCAACTCGCCAAAAAGGTGCCAGCAAGAGCTTATCAAACTCAACGAAGGTACGCTCCACAGAAATTTTCTCCAAGAGTGGTGTCAAAGTCTTCATCGCTTCAAATGTTTCTTGCTCAAGTTTAAAACCAAGACTGGCCTGAAAACGAAAACCACGCATAATACGCAAAGCATCTTCGTTAAAACGTTCACTAGCCACTCCAACTGCTCGCAAGACTTGGTTTTCCAAATCCTCTAAACCCTGAAACAAGTCAATAATTTCGCCTGTCTCATCCAAGGCAAAGGCGTTGACTGTAAAATCACGGCGCTTGAGGTCTTCTTCTAGCGAACGTACAAAGGAAACCGCACTGGGTCTGCGGTAGTCCACATAGACATCTTCGGTTCGAAAGGTGGTTACCTCATACTCCTCGTCCCCATCTAAAACCAAGACAGTTCCGTGCTCGATTCCAATATCGGCTGTTCGTGGAAAAATCTGCTTGGTCTCCTCTGGATAGGAAGAAGTCGCGATATCCACATCATGGATGGGGCGATTAAGAAGGGCATCTCGAACAGAGCCCCCAACAAAATAGGCTTCAAAGCCTGCTTCTTTAATTTTTTCTAATACTGGTAAAGCCTTCTGAAATTCAGAAGGCATTTGCGTTAATCTCATAATAAGTGTTCTAATCCATAGACAAGCTCATGACGCTTGACAACTTCTTTGATTCCCAAATTCACCCCTGTCATGAAGGAGCTGCGATCATAGGAGTCATGACGAAGGATCAATCCTTCTCCCTGATTGCCAAAGATGACTTCTTGATGGGCTACCAAGCCAGGTAGACGTACTGAGTGGATGCGCATGCCATCAAAGTCAGCACCACGGGCACCCGCAATCAATTCTTCCTCATCAGGCGCACCTTGTTGGATAGACTCTCGCACTTCCGCCATCAGCTCAGCCGTTTTAATGGCTGTTCCGCTCGGAGCATCTTTTTTCTTGTCATGATGGAGCTCGATAATCTCCACATTTGGGAAATATTTGGCAGCCTGCACCGCAAATTGCATAAGTAAGACAGCTCCCAAGGCAAAGTTAGGAGCAATCAAGCCACCCAAATCTTGTTCACGGGAAAATGCTTTTAGTTCTGCAATTTCTTCATTAGTGAATCCTGTTGTTCCAACTACTGGAGCAAAGCCATTTTCAAGAGCAAAGCGTGTATTTTCGTAGGCAACGGCTGGTGTAGTAAAATCCACCCAGACATCCGCTTCAAAACCAGCCAAGTCAGTCTTATCATTGAAAACAGGAATTCCCTGCCATTCTGACTCAGACTCAAACGGATCCAAAACTGCAACCAAGTCCAAGTCTGGATCAGCCAAGACCATCTGACAAGCAGCTTGGCCCATCTTTCCCTTAAAACCGGCAATAATTACTCGAATACTCATCTCTACTCCTGTCTAAGATACAAAGCCTGTAAGAACAATTTAGACGATTGGTGTATAGCTCAAGGCGATACTACCTTCTCCAAGGTGGGTTCCAATGACACTACCAAAGGTATTAATTGGAATCTCAGCAGTCACACCACTCTCCATCAAAAGCTGACGTAAGTCCGCTGCCTTTTGAGGAGCATTGCCATGGATGACTGTGATACGGTAATTCCCATCTTTTGTCGACTCTTTGATGATTTCTACCAAACGTTTGATTGCCTTCTTTTCCGTACGAACTTTTTCGTAAACTTCAATCACACCTTGGTCATTAAAGTAAAGGATAGGCTTGATACTGAGGAGATTTCCTAAGATGGCTGCCCCATTTGACAAACGTCCTCCCTTAACCAAGTGGTCGAGATCATCTACTATGATAAAGGCTGAATTATCAGCAATTTGGATAGCCAACTTCTCCTGAATCTGGGCAAAATCATCACCTTGTTCTGCCCATTCAAAAGCACTCTCCACCATAAATCCTAGAGGGGAACTTGTGATATGGGTATCTGGAAAGGCAATGGTCAAGCCATCATACTCATCCAACATGTATTGGATGTTCTGATAAAAGCCTGAAATTCCTGACGAAAGAAAGAGTCCCAAAACATGGGTATAGCCTTCATCTTTCAAGGAACTTAGAATCTCATCCAATTTGGCAATACTTGGTTGACTGGTTTTAGGCAATTCTGCAGACTGAGCCATTTTTTGATAAAATTTCTCAGCAGTTAGATTGACACCTTCCACATACTCCTCCCCATCAATATTGACAGGAATATCCAAGATAAATAGATCCTCTCTTTGCAGCGTCTTCTCCTCTAAATAGGCTGAAGAATCTGTAATGACAGCTAATTTCATGACTAAAACTCCAAATTGATCCCTGGAAGATCCAAGGCGATTTCTGTTACTTCATACGTCAAACGATTGAGCATGTTCAAACATGGACGTGCCAGAGTTTCGACTTCTTCTTGGTTAAATTCGCTTGGTTCGTTAACAATGCGACCTTCCACATGGTTAACTTGAGAAATCGTTCCGCTGATGACAAATTTGTCAAAGACAATCATGAAACTCAAGATAACAACAAGCGAAGTTACTTGGTTTTCTTGATCATGTTGGAGCAACTGAAAGTTCACATCTACCTTAGTTTCAGGGGTTCCATTTTCATTTTCCCATTCAAAGTTACGAGCATCAAAGTGATACTGGCTAACAAATTCTTGTTCTCGTTTAAGATTCATTTTTCTCTCCCATTGCTACAATTTACTATGCAATTGTACCACATTTTTATCATTTCATCTAGTTTTCTAGGCTTTAGTCAATTCCGATTTCATCTTTAACAACAGCAGCAATCGTATCTACGTAGTAGTTCACTTCTTCTGTTGTTGGGGCTTCTGCCATGACGCGCAAGAGGGGTTC